>CAYZVI010000300.1:0-1644 GCA_964481695.1 uncultured Hydromonas sp.
CAGGATGTCGCGCTCTTTGACTGAGCTGAACAATTGATCGGTGAACACACCGCCAGCCATATGGCGAATGTGCAGTTCCAAAGTTTTTTGATCCAAACGCGGGGCACACGCCATAGAGTAGCTGCGGTGCGAGCCGTCCCGCAAGATCACGTCAATATACTGCCCCGGATGAAATTCAAATTGGTCATTCGCGGGTAATTGCAATTGCACAATCATCACGTCATCGGTCGCGCGAGTCATTTCGATAATGCGTGATGGCAGTTTGCGGATTGGGAATGCACCTTCAGTAGCAATGTTCACCTCAATTGTGACATCTGATGTCACGGTGGTTTTGCAGGTGATTAGCATGCCTTTTTGATAATCATCTGGAGTCATTGCATTGTTCATCGCAATGTCTACATCACCGCAGACATATTTCGCTTTGCACGAACCGCACGCACCGTCTTTACAGCCGTATGGCAGAACAACGTTAGCTCGTAATGCGGCATCCAGAATGGATTCATTGTCCTCGATAGGAAAGCTTTTGTTTGATGGTAAAACAGTGATGGTGTTAGACATAATAAGAACGATCCATACTATAAAAAATAATGGCGGATTGTACCATAGGCATGAGTTAAAACCGTATCAGCTTGAATGAAGCATCATCTAAAATACGATCAATTATTGGTTGACTAAAATAGTTTGTTAATGGTTTTTTGCAACAAATCAAAAATTTTTTATCGTTCATTGTTATAAAAATATAGTAAAACAGTGAATAAATAATCGGAAGAGGGTGAAATAATGGTAGAATTACTTTCTGAATTTAACTATATATTTGTTAAATAATCATTGTGAAAAGAGAACGAGCATGCGTGTAGAGAAAAAAGCCAGCAAAACCTTAGATAAAATTGATCGTAAAATTCTGACTATTTTGCAAAGTGATGGTCGTATTGTTATGACTGATTTAGCTGAGCAGGTAGGATTGTCTTTGACTCCATGCATTGAACGTGTTCGTCGGTTGGAGCGCAGTGGGATTATCTTGGGTTACTATGCCCGTTTGAATCCGCAGGAGCTGGGTGCTAGCTTATTGGTATTTGTTGAAATCAGCTTGCGTGACATGGCCAATGGCAAGTTTGAAGATTTCCGTCGTTCGGTACTTGAGGTGGAACAAGTGCAAGAATGTCATCTGGTGTCTGGAGATTTTGACTATTTGATTAAAGCACGCATTCGCGAAATGAGTGAATATCGTCAATTACTCGATGTTCTTTTACGTCTCCCGGGTGTTGCTAATTCCAAAAGCTATGTGGTAATGGAAGAGATCAAGGAAACGTTAGCATTATCATTGGGTGTTTAATCGGAACGCACTTAAATTTGGTGCTATAATATTAATCTTGCCTAAAACGTAAATTAAGCTATATAATTAAACGTTTATAGCATAGCTCATGGGTGTGATGGGTTGGCTAGGGGAAACAGTACATTTTGGTTAATGTTGATTTGAAACACAATGCAAATCGACAAATTTGAAGGGTAAATAAAAATGGTAGTAATTCGTTTGGCTCGTGGTGGTTCTAAAAAGCGTCCTTTCTACAACATCGTAGCGGCTGATTCTCGCAATCGTCGTGACGGTCGTTATATCGAACGCGTGGGTTTCTACAACCCATTGGC
>CAYZVI010000301.1:0-1641 GCA_964481695.1 uncultured Hydromonas sp.
ATGCTTGGGTGAGTGCTTGCGCATGATGCGAGCGAATTTTGAGTCTTAATTAAACTGCGTGAGGGCGAAAAATGCAAATTTTATTGAAATGGGTGGCGGTATTGGCTATTCCCTTGGCGCTGGCAACAGCGTGTACGCAGGAAACCCAAAACCAAATTGGGCGCAGCATCCAAAACTGGACCGGTACAAACGGTGTTTTGGAAGTATATGCAGGCAATACTTTGGTCAAACGCTTTATGAATATTGACAAAATGTCGACCGCGATAGGCACCTCGGATGGTAGTGCGCGCTCATACCGTTATGGCTACGGTGTGATTGATTTGAATTTGAATGGGCATGTTGATCCGGGTGAGCGTCGTGTGTATTTTGAAATCAGTGATTACTCGACTTCGTATGTGTTTTACGAAGCGCCCTGATGCTTGGCGTATCTGTCTTGAATATAAAAAGCAAAGCCCTGCACATCATGCAGGGCTTTTTATATAATTTGATTAATTAACGATCACTTGTTGGTGTACGCTGATTCTTCGTGGCAGATGATATCGATGCCTTGCATTTCCTCATCTTTGCTCAGGCGAAGCCCGCCGGCTAAAGCAATCAATTTGACGATGATGAAGGTCGCAATTGCTGCGTAAATAATCGTTGCGCCTACACCAACACACTGAATTTTGACTTGTTCCAGCGTGCCTTTACCTTGACCGGTGGAGAAGGCAAAAGCGCCGGTTAAAATCGCACCAACGATACCGGCCACGCCGTGGCAGGCAAATACGTCCAATACGTCATCTACTTTAAAATGGCGTTTATTTTGCACCGCCCAGAAGCTCGCGGTTGCTCCGATCGCACCGATTAAAATCGCATAAGCAGGGCTGACCAATCCGGCAGCCGGCGTAATGGCGACCAAGCCGACTACTGCGCCGGTTGCTGCACCTACAGCGCTCATGGCGTGGCCAGTCGCTCGTTCCCAAATGAGCCACACGAGCATGGCGGCTGCAGTGGCGACTTGTGTGGTCAACATGGCCAAACCTGCTGAACCATTCGCGCTCAATGCACTGCCGGCGTTAAAACCAAACCAGCCGAACCAGAGCAAACCTGCGCCGAGCAATACAAACGGAATGTTGTGCGGAATTGCGCTGTTACGTGTGGTTTGCAGGCGTGGGCCGAGGGCTTTGGCCGCAACCAGTGCGGATACACCAGCGTTAATGTGTACTACAGTGCCGCCCGCGAAATCCAGCGCACCTATGTTAAACAACCAACCCGAAGCATCCCATACCCAGTGCGCTACTGGGCTGTAAACAAACACACTCCAAAGTGTAATAAACACCAAATATGCGCCAAATTTCATGCGGTCGACCAACGCACCGCTGATCAGTGCGGCCGCAATAATCGCGAAAGTCGCTTGGAACATCACGAATACATATTTCGGAATCAAATGCTCAGGGTTGAAGGTTGCAGCGGTGCTGCTGGCATCCATGCCTGCGAGCATGAAGTTGTCAAAGCTGCCGAACCACGCGCCCATCGGATTGTCACCGAAGGCAATGGAGAAACCGAATGCCACCCAAACCAACGTAATCACACCCATGGCGGCGAAGGACATCATCATGGTGTTGAGCACGCTTTTGCTGCGCGACAGACCGCCGTAGAAAA
>CAYZVI010000302.1:0-1638 GCA_964481695.1 uncultured Hydromonas sp.
AAAGTCTACCGGAAAACTCTAGTTATCAGTGCTACTGTTTTTAGGGAGGGTTACAGGTTCAGGGGATTGGCTAAGAAGTGCATCATGAATCGCTGTGGTTATGCAGAGCAGATCGTAGAGGTACAACTATCCCACCTCACTGGTAACGAGGTATCACGCGCCTACGGTTCAAAGGATTTCATGGCTGAACGCATTGAGATGATGCAGACATGGGCAGACCATCTCGACCAACAGCGATACGAGGGCGTGGCGTTGAAAGTGGTACGGTAGGGCGGGGTAAAAGTTCGGACGGATTCAAGCCATAGACCCGCGTTCACCCCATGCGTAAAAAAAATCCCGATTTAACAAAAAATGTTTACCTTGTTTTTAGATCAATTGATCGCATGGTATGGCTTTATATGTCCAGTACGCGCGCGCGTAGAGGCGTTAAAAAACTCGGGATTGTGTAGGAATCAATCTAAAAATGTTTACCTTGTAAGCGAAAAAAAAATTTGTCGGTTTAGGGTATTTTATCCGTCACAACGTCACAATCCAGCACTGGCGCGGGTTTCGGTGTGACGTTTGTGTGACGTGTGACGTTTCTATGAGTAACATCGTCACAAAACACACGCCCGTTATTCAAAATTATACGCATCATGAATAATTATACGTTTGATGTATAAAAGTGGCTAATTCCAAAAATAAAACGCCCATTGTTAGCAATCATTGCGCATGATTGACAATCATGATAGTATATTTGTACTTAATTTTGTACAAGAGGGTAAATATGAGAATTCTTACTTATTCAGAGGTGCGCGGCAACTTAAAAAGCGTACTGGATTCAACGATTGACGACGCTGATGTGACCATTATTCACCGAAGAGACGGAGAAAATGCGGTGGTTATGGGCGAAGCCTACTATAACAGCCTAAAGGAAACGCTGTATCTGCTATCGAACCCCGCTAATGCTCAAGCAATTTTTAAAGGCATTGAACAAGATAAAGCGGGCAATAAACAGGTGCGAGAATTGATACAGGTGGATGATGAGTAGAAGTGTTGTGTTTGTTTCTGAGGGGTGGCGGCATTATCTCTACTGGCACGGGCAGGATAAAAAAACGCTCAAACGTATTAACCTACTGATCGAAGATATTCGGCGCAATCCTTTTGTTGGAATTGGTAAGCCTGAACCTCTGGTAGAAAATCTATCTGGCTATTGGAGTAGGCGTATAGATGAGGTTAACAGGCTGATTTATCGCGCCACAGATGATGAAGTCGTGATTATCGCGTGCAGACACCATTATGACACTTAAACCATTGTGGCCGTAGAAAAGCATGGGGAGTGGACGGCCAAGCATGAAGTGATGGTGTGATGACAGCAGAAAAATCAATCAAAGGATGCGGTAACGTATTTTTAGATTTAGGCTTTCCACAAGATGAAGCCGAATTGTTGCAGGCACAGACCAGTAAAGCCATAGAGAGCGCGAAAGAAACGCAATACCTACTCTCAGACCATGCAAACGCAGAGCATTTAGCCGAATCAATCGCACAGTACCGCGCAGGCCAATTACAAGAGCGCGAATTATCAGACACAGATTAGATTCACCGATTACCTCAATGCCTACCGCGACGGCGGGAAAAGCGGGAAGTCCACCCGTTGGC
>CAYZVI010000303.1:0-1634 GCA_964481695.1 uncultured Hydromonas sp.
ATGAGTCGTAGTTGTCGATCATAAAGACGTGCGGGGCTTTTATTGGGCTGCTCATGATGCGTCCTTTGAATTGTGTGAAATGGTAGTATCCAAACCAGCGCAGGCCAGAGTAGCGGCTTGCAGCACCGCGCGCATTTTGTTTTGCGTTTCCTGCCATTCGGAATCGGGGTCAGAGTCGGCGACAATGCCCGCGCCTGCTTGTACGTACAGTTGTTGATTTTTGATCACCGCCGTGCGAATTGCGATCGCCAAATCCATGTCGTTATCGAAGCCAATATGCCCCACTGCGCCGCCGTAAATGCCGCGTTTGGTTGGCTCCAGCTCATCGAGGATTTCCATGGCGCGCACTTTCGGCGCACCCGAGAGCGTACCGGCGGGGAAGGTGGCTTTGAGTACATCCATCGCGTCCATGCCATCGCGCACGCGGCCTTGCACGTTCGACACCATGTGCAATACATGCGAATAGGTCTCGATGCTCATTTGCTCGGTCACTTGCACCGAGCCGATGTTGGCGATGCGGCCTATGTCGTTGCGCCCCAGATCAATCAGCATCAGATGCTCGGCGCATTCTTTCGGATCGGCGAGCAAATCGGCGGCCAGACGCGCATCCTCGGCGGCATTGGCGCCGCGTTTGCGGGTGCCGGCGATGGGGCGCACGGTAGCGATGCGCTCTTCGTCCATTTTGACCAAAATCTCCGGCGACGCGCCGACGACGTGGGTGTCGTTCAGATTGATGAAGTACATGTACGGCGATGGATTGAGTGCACGCAGGGCGCGGTACAGATTGATCGGGTCGGCTTCAAAACGGCGCTGGGTGCGTTGGGAGAGTACAACCTGCATGCAGTCACCGGCGGCGATGTAGTCTTTGCAGCGCAGTACATCGCGTTTGAACGCAGCCTCCCCGTAATCCGAAGCCGCTTCGTGCTCGGCAACCGGCGGGCTGGCTGGCAAAACCGCAGGTTTGCGCAATTGATCGAGCATGGTTTGTAACCGCACCAATGCACGCTCGTAGGCATTTTCCTGCGTCGGGTCGGCGTACACCGTGAGGTAAACTTTACCCAGTAGATTATCGACTACAGCCAACTCCTCGGACAGCATCAGGTGCAGATCAGGAATCGCCACGTCATCAGCGGGTGTGCTGTGTGCGAGTTTGTGCTCGATCTCACGCACGGTGTCATAAGCGAAATAGCCAACCAGACCACCGCTGTAGCGTGCGTGACCATCGAGTTTGGGGACTTTTTTTCGTTGTAAAAAAGCGCGGGTGAATTTAAATAAATCGGTATCTGCGTGCTCGGCGGTACCTTGCTCACCGATGAACTCGCGCATCACGCCGTTGCTTTTCGTGAAACGCTGACGGCAGGGTAGGCCGATGATGGAGTACCGGCCAGATCGCTCGCCGCCGATGACGGATTCGAGCAGATAGCTGTACGGCGCATTCGCGAGTTTTAGGTAAATGGACAATGGCGTGTCCAGATCGGCGAAGGTTTCCAGAGACAGCGGAATGTGGTTGTATCCTTGCTGCGCGAGTTCGGTGAATTGGGCTTTGCTTAACATGGCTTTCTCGATTCTGAATAGTTTATTTTTGGCTATAAAAAAACCGCCGTATTATTTGGGCGGTTGTGTTTAGATCTGTG
>CAYZVI010000304.1:0-1632 GCA_964481695.1 uncultured Hydromonas sp.
AGCCTATCTTCTTGCAAGCTTTACCTCTGTATCACATCTTCGGCTTCACCGCCGGTGCGATGTATTGTATGCACATTGGCGGCCAAGTCCTGCTGATTGCCAATGCGCGCGACGTTCACGCCATGATTGGCGATTTGCACAAGCACGGTGTGCACGTATTCCCTGCGGTTAATACCTTATTCAACGCCTTATTGCATCATCCGGAATTCAAAAAAATCGACTTTTCCAAACTGCGCGTCGCCTTGGGCGGGGGTATGTCTGTACAACGCTCAGTTGCCGAAGAGTTCTACCAACAAACCGGCAAACCCATTATCGAGGCCTATGGCTTGTCCGAAACCAGTCCGGGCGCATTGTTTAACCCTGTGACCGCGACGCAATACACTGGCTACACTGGTTTGCCACTGCCATCTACCGACATTGCCATTCTGGATGACGATGGTAAAGAAGTACCAATCGGTCAAACCGGTGAAATCTCTATTCGCGGCCCCCAAGTCATGGCCGGCTACTGGCAGCGTCCGGATGAAACCGAAAAAGTCATGACTGCGGATGGCTATTTCCGCTCCGGCGACATTGGCGTGATGAACGAGCAAGGCTACGTCAAACTGGTGGATCGTAAAAAAGACATGATTCTAGTTTCCGGCTTTAACGTCTATCCGAACGAAGTCGAAGACGTCGCCGTAACTTATCCAAAAGTGCTCGAAGCAGCAGCCGTTGCCATGCCGCACGAGCATTCCGGCGAAGCTGTC
This sequence comes from uncultured Hydromonas sp., assembly GCA_964481695.1. GTDB lineage: Bacteria > Pseudomonadota > Gammaproteobacteria > Burkholderiales > Burkholderiaceae > CTSOIL-112. Next base: position 747 of record CAYZVI010000304.1, read on the forward strand.
AAGCTGTTCATCGTCAAAAAAGACGAAAGCTTGACGGTGGAAGAATTGCAAAACTATCTGAAAGAACACTTGACCGGCTACAAACGCCCGAAAGTGATTGAATTCCGCACCGAATTGCCAAAATCCAACGTCGGCAAAATCCTGCGCAAAGAATTGCGTGGGCAATAAAACATAAAAACTCTCCACAGCAGACCAGCCGCCCGTGTTTACATGGGCGGTTTTGGTTTTCAGCGGCGTGATATAATGCAAGCTCATGTCCACCAGACAATCGCTGGCGTGTGCTTTTTTAAGCCACGCGGGAGGAAAGTCCGGACTCCACAGAGCACAATAGCGGCTAACAGCCGTCCGCCGAAAGCCCTCGGGTATAAGGCGAGGAATAGGGCCACAGAGACGAGCGTATTCAGTTACGGTGAAACGCGGTAACCTCTATTGGGAGCAACATCAAATAGGCACGCATTGAAGCGGCTCGCTGAGCGTGCGGGTAGATGGCTAAAGTGGTGCGGTAACGCATCGTGTAGAGGAATGATTGTCGTGGGGCGACCCATTACAGAATCCGGCTTATCGGTGGGCTTGAATGATTCAGTCGGTGTGCAAACGCAGGTTTGCACACCTTTTTTCTATCTGCATCTGCACTGGGCGAACGGGAAAGATCATGGCTCATCAAAACAGTTACGATTTCAGCGGTGACCAATACGACTTCACCCGCGCTGCCGACCCGTATTTAACAAACAAAATCTTCGAGCTGCTCCAGCCGCACTCAAACGGCATGCACTTGGACATCGGCTGCGGCACGGGGAATTACACGATGGCGCTGGCCGCCAAAGGCTTGAATTTCACCGGCGTGGATCCGTCAGAGAAAATGCTCGATCTCGCCCGCGCCAAAGCC
>CAYZVI010000305.1:0-1630 GCA_964481695.1 uncultured Hydromonas sp.
GTGAGCATCAGCACCAGCACGATGACTACATTTCGGAGCATCACTACACCACTCAAGGTCAAGCTCAACAAACCATTACACTGACCAAATACTGTGCTTACCTCACGGCACAGGATAGCTCAGCGCAGGAGCAGTGGTATGCTCAAGCATTGACCGAACTACAAACCGCACAAACCATCGGATTTGATGCGCTAATCGAAAAGCAAACACATTATTTGACTGAGTTCTGGCACAGTAGCCAAATTGAAATCGGCGGCGATGATGCGCTACAACAAGGCATGCGTTTTAGCGCCTTTCAACTATTACAATCCGCTGGTCGCGACGGCAAAACCAATATCGCTGCCAAAGGTGTGACGGGTGCTGGTTACGACGGCCACTATTTCTGGGACACGGAAATTTACGTTTTACCGTTTTTCCTGCACACTCGACCGGAGATTGCTCGAGCACTGCTGCAATACCGCGTCAGCATTCTACCCGCAGCGCGCGAGCGTGCCCATGAGATGGCGCATGAACGAGGTGCGCTTTATCCGTGGCGCACCATCACCGGCCCTGAATGCTCCTCCTATTTCCCTGCCGGTACGGCGCAATACCACATCAATGCTGACATCGCCTATGCAGCAGCGCTATACACCCGCGTGACCGGCGACTGGTCGTTCATCGTCGAATCCGGCGCAGAAATGATTTTTGAAACCGCGCGCATTTGGCGGGATTTAGGACATTTTTCAAACGACAGTACATTCGGCATCTACACGGTGACGGGGCCTGATGAATATACCGCGATTGTGAATAACAATTTATTTACCAATGTCATGGCGCGGCATCATCTGCGCTTTGCTTTAGAAATCGCCACATATTTACAAACGCACCATCCTGAGCGTTACAAGGAACTGTGCGCGCAGATTGATTTGACCGATGATGAATTAGCATTGTGGCAGCGCATGGCCGACCATATGAAAGTGCCGTTTGATACCGAGCGCCAGTTGCATGCTCAGGACGATGCATTTTTCGACAAACCATTGTGGGACTTTGCCCATACGCCCGCGTCCAACTACCCACTGCTGCTGCACTACCATCCGCTGGTGATTTACCGCCATCAGGTATGCAAACAGCCTGATGTGGTATTGGCGCTTTTGCTACTGGGTAATGAGTTTAGCGCCGCCGAAAAGCGCCGTGATTACGACTACTACGAAACCATCACGACGCATGATTCTTCACTTTCAAGCTGTATTTTCTCGATCATGGCATCCGAAGTCGGCTACAGCGAAAAAGCCTACGACTACTTCATGCAAACCGCTCGTTTGGATTTAGACAATCTGCATCACAATACCCAACACGGTCTGCATTGTGCCGCCCTTGCCGGCTCATGGATGGCACTGGTGTATGGCTTTGCCGGTATGCGCAGCAATATGAAAATCCCACAGTTCGCGCCGCACCTACCTGCGCAATGGACGCATTATCAATTCACTGTGCGCTTAAACAACTGCACACTACAAGTACGGGTTGAATCCAATCAAGCAACCTATCAATTATTAGATGGCGATGGCTTGAATATTCTCCACCACGGGGAGCCACTATTGGTCACATCCTCTGCGGTGTACCGAGCGATCCCCACCGCCGCAACACAATAAGG
>CAYZVI010000306.1:0-1627 GCA_964481695.1 uncultured Hydromonas sp.
ATGACACACCAACCAGAATTTACCCTGATTTGTCCGTTTTGAGCAATGTGATCGGCGGAACTGCTACCGTATCTCTTGATGTGGTGGATAATCTGTTGCTCAATAATTATGGCGCTGATGGTGGCACTGTACGTTTTGATCCTGCATTGACAGGCATTAGCAGTGGCTTAACAGCAGGAATGGTACCGATTCTTTATTCTGTTTCAGCGGATGGTTTGACATTGAGCGGAATCGCTAACGGTACAACTATTTTTACTGCTGTGCTCGACCCATCTACTTCCAGCTACAAAGTCACTATGAGTGGCATAGTAGATTCTTATACTCAGGTTGATTTTAACGATGGTGGATATAACTTTGTGGGGGGTAATAATGCTTGGTCAGGTTTTATTCCTTCATCCGAATCGGTCGGTAGCCCAATTGATAATAACAGCTCAGATTTACTTATGACACCGATTATCAATGGTGTGAACTCCGGTACGATTAATTCGAATGCAAACTCTGGTGGTATTAGCTCAGGCGCCTCAGTCGGGGCTGGTGAGGCGATGAGGATTGACTTTGTTGTAGATTTGAGAGGTGATCCTGCGGGTTCTGGCGGGTATCAGACATTATCAAACCAAGATCATGTTTTTGATTCTCATTACACAACCAATGGCGCTTCTGCCCTTTTCTTAGCTACAGATTCTTCCACTGTTAACGTTAAAGCTTATGATGATCCAGATGGTAATAATAAGGTCGGGGATGGTACTGTTGATCCAATTACCCATATTGTCATTTCTTATTATGGTGTAACCAGTTCGTATATTAGCCCAACCACTACGTTGACTCATTACATCATAAATGGTCATGATTTCACTGTACAACTATTGGCCGATGGCTCGGTTTCTGTCGGCAACGTTAATGGAGATCAATCCGCTGGTACTCGAATTGCAGCCTATACAGACACTGGATATAACAGCATTGTTTACTATCACTCGGAAAATGACAATGATACATTCCAAATTGGAGATTTTGGAACATCAGCCCCTACAACAAACCCAATCAATTTCACACTGCCGGTGCAAATTATTGATGGTGATGGCGATGTTTTAAATGCTAATTTACCGGTTACTTTAGAGCCATCCAATGCTGTCTATGGTACTTCTGGTGCAGATACGATGAGCGGCACCGCTAATAATGATTATCTCGTTGCATTGGCGGCGAATGATACCGTTAATGGCTTGGCTGGCCATGATTACTTGTATGGCGGTTTAGGCAATGACATTCTCAATGGTGGTGCGGGCAATGATGTCTTAATTGGCGGCTTAGGTAACGACGTTTTAACAGGTAGTTTTGGAGCTGATCGTTTCCAATTTAGCGATTACTTGATTGCGGGTGTAACTCAAGTCGATAAAATCAATGACTTTAATTTAGCTGATGGTGACAAATTGATTCTTGACTCACGCTTTTTTGATGGGCTAACGGCTCAACAAGCGATTACTCTTAATGGTTCATCGGGACCAACATTAATCTACGATGCTGCTACAGGTAATCTATCTTATGACATGGATGGTACTGCAGGAACTAACTCTGCTGTTTTATTTGCAGTTGTTTGGACGGGAGCCACACATCCGATTTTAAGTGTAAGTGA
>CAYZVI010000307.1:0-1595 GCA_964481695.1 uncultured Hydromonas sp.
TGAACAATCATTAATCATTACCCATCCATCATAAAACCACATATCGGTTGAATACTTAACCCTGTCAACCAAGCGCGGCGGCAGCCGTTACAGCTTAGGAATGCCAGTCTTTTGTTTTATTGGGTTTAAAATAGCCTATAATAAACTGATGTGCTGATTATGCGCGTTACTTAAAAGACTGACCTCGGTTTGACCCTGTTCTAATTACATAAGGATGACTATGAATAAACGTATTCAATTCGCATTGCTCACAGCCCTGTTAACTGGCACCATCACACCGGCCGTGTCATTCGCACAAACCACTGGCAAAGTGGTAGCCGTCGTTGCGGGCAACCCAATCACGCAATCCGAAGTGGATGAGCGCATCAAGATCAACCGCGAAGTTGCTAAACGCTCAGGTCAAAAAGCCACTGATGCGCAGTTGGCTGAATACTCACGTGATGAGCTGATTAACGAACGTTTGCTGTTGAACAAAGCGAAAAATTCTCGCGTGACTGTATCAGAAGACAAAGTGAATCAAGCTTTGACCGAAATGGCTCAAGGCAACCGCATGACGCTGGAGCAATTCCAACAACATGTAAACAAAGTGGGCGGTTCTGGTGCATGGAACAACCTCTCCAACGACGTGCGCAACGAATTGACTATCGGCGCGATGATGGAGCAACAGGTTGCAAGCAAGGTAAAACAGCCCTCTGCCAAAGAAATCGATGCTGAAGTGGCTCGCGTGAGTGCGATTGCTGATGGCCCGATGTCTCCGCAAGAAGTTGCCGTAACGCAACACATCTATGTCAAAGGTACCAATGCCGCCGCCTTGAAAAAAGCCAAATCAATCAAAGCGCGCTTGGATAAAGGTGAAGACTTCGCCACCGTGGCCAAACAAGTATCTGAAAACCCACAAACTGCGCAAAATGGCGGTGCTGTGCCATACGTATTCCTAAAAGACCAAACGGCTGATCCTGCGGTGATCAAAACGGTGACCAGCATTACACCAAATACCGTCAGTGAACCGGTCAAAACTCAAAACGGTTATCACCTGTTCAAAGTAGCACAACGCACCATCATCGCGCCAAGCGAAGAGGATAAAAAAGCGTGGGCGAAAGATGCATTGCTGGCACAACGCCAAAAAGAAGCCATGGACGCGTTCTACAAAGAAATCGACGCCAGCCGTGCTTCATTGGTCGAAATCAAAAACTAAATCACCCGTTGATGGGTGTTTTGAATCAACTGACAAAAACCGCACATTCCTGTGCGGTTTTTTCATCTCGTTGTAACGTAAATAGCGCCTGTCAACAGCGCAACGCAATGTTAAAATAGCCCCATGACACTATTGCCCCCACCTCCCATCGCCATCACCACCGGTGAACCCGCCGGTATTGGTCCGCTCATCAGCCTATTGGCGCTCAAGCAGTGGCAAGCGGCACAGACGGCCACAGCAGCAAGCACATCACAAGTAGATGTGGTGCTGATCGGCGATTTATTCCATCTACGCGACATTGCACGTCGTTTCAATCTGGGTGTACACCTCATTCCTTCAACTGAAAGCCATACGCTGACCGATTTGACTTGGGCGGAGCGGCACAATACGCTGGTGGTCT
>CAYZVI010000308.1:0-1595 GCA_964481695.1 uncultured Hydromonas sp.
TAGACATGGGACAACCAGTAAAAATTCTTGATCTGGCCAAACGAATGGTGCATCTTGCAGGTTTAAAAATCATTGATGATATTAACCCCGATGGTGATATTGCACTGGAATTTACTGGTCTACGACCTGGCGAAAAGTTATATGAAGAACTATTGATTGAGAATAACTCAGAATCAACTAACCATCCTCGAATTTTTAAAGCTCATGAAGCTAAGCTTTCTTGGCAACAAGTCACTGAACTACTGACGCAATTAGAACAAGCTTGTAACAAACGAGACATACAAAATATTTATCAAATACTTACACGGCATGTTAGTGGATACTCTCACGAACAAGACAATCCACCAACATTGCATGTCAATTTGATCAAATTTCATAGCAATTTACTCTTAACTTAATTAGATAGATTTTTATGTAAGAACACGGATTTTCAAAATAGCTAACAATTTCGAGGTGTATTATGCAACAAAATAAACGGATTTACATTGCTGGACATCGTGGCATGGTGGGTTCTGCCATATTACGTCAGTTACAAAAACGCCCCAATGTTGAGTTTATAACGCGTACTCATGCGGAATTAGACCTCACGCGCCAACAAGCAGTGGAGGACTTCTTCAAAACTGAAAACATTGACGAAGTATACTTAGCAGCAGCCATTGTAGGTGGCATACATGCAAATAACACCTACCCCGCTAATTTTATTTATGGCAACCTCATGGTTGAATGCAACGTCATCCAAGCTGCATACCAAGCTGGGGTAAAAAAGCTGTTATTTTTAGGCTCATCTTGCATTTATCCACGTTTGGCAGAACAACCTATTAGGGAAGAAGCCTTACTTAATGGCTCATTAGAGCCAACCAATGAGCCTTATGCAATTGCCAAAATTGCAGGCATCAAACTGTGTGAATCTTATAATCGCCAATATGGTACGGATTACCGCAGTGTGATGCCAACGAACCTTTATGGAACAAATGATAACTTCCATCCTGAAAATAGCCATGTTATTCCAGCGATGTTACGCCGCTTCCATGAAGCTACCCTACGCGGTGATGAAGAAGTCGTCATCTGGGGAACAGGTAAGCCCATGCGTGAGTTTTTACACGTCGATGAAATGGCAGCAGCTTGTATCCATATTATGGAACTAGACAATAGTATTTATCAACAACACACCAAACCCATGTTCTCCCATATTAATGTGGGCACAGGCATAGACTGTACTATTCGTGAACTAGCTGAGACCATTGCAAGAGTAGTTGGTTTCAATGGTAAACTGGTATTCGACACAACAAAACCGGATGGTACACCGCGCAAATTATTAGATGTTTCACTACTCAAAACCTTAGGTTGGCAGTCATCGATCTCTCTTGAAGACGGTTTGCGTGATACCTATGCTTGGTTTTTAGAAAATATTGATAATTATAGACAGTAATTATTCGCAAAATCTGATAACTACAAATCGTAGGGGACTGCTTTTAGCTCAACATGCCGATAAGTGATTTGGCTCACATTATTCGTAGTAGAAATCGTTTAACATCGATAGCATGATTGATTTACACAGCCATATTCTTCCGCGATTGTGTGATGGAGCGCAGGAC
>CAYZVI010000309.1:0-1587 GCA_964481695.1 uncultured Hydromonas sp.
TTTGACACCTCTTTTTTACGTTAATAGGTGTCCGTCAAATCGAGGGCAGATCAAATCGCTGGCTCAATCTGTGGCGTGCGAAAATGGGTCTGGAATACTGGTCGCTGTCACAGTTTCTCAAAGACAAAGTGAAAAACGCGGTCAGCTATATTGATGACTTTGAAAACGCCGTTGCCACCGAAGCGGCACGCCGTGATTGTCAAGCGGTTCTGTGCGGTCACATTCACAAAGCAAAGATTCGCGAGATTGAGGGCGTAACCTATCTGAATACTGGCGACTGGGTAGAGAGCCTGACTACGATTTCCGAAGATGCACATGGGCATTTGACCATTGAGTACTGGAATGGCGTGCAGAAAAAAATCAAAAAACCGAAAAAGAAGAAAAGCAAACAACCCGTCGATACCCTCGTTTTGCCCGAACTCATTCCAGCATTCGAACCGCTGGCAACTCATCGCATGAACCATGAATTCACAGATGTCACTGTGCTTGCCAATGTATCTACCGTGATTGCTGTAGATGAATTCGCTTTGTCACATAAAGAGACTGCATAAAATATAGGGAGCTACATGAAAATACTGATCGTCACGGATGCATGGGCGCCGCAGGTCAATGGCGTGGTGCGCACGATTGAGGCAACCAATCGTGAGTTGGAAAAAATGGGGCATGAGGTGGTGATGCTGACGCCACAATTGTTTCGCACCATCCCCTGTCCGACCTATCCGGAAATTCGTCTATCGTTATTTCCGTTCAAACGCGTGGCGAATATGATTCGTGACGAGAAACCCGATGCGATTCACATCGCCACTGAAGGGCCGCTTGGCATCGCTGCACGTGCGTATGCGAAGAAACATGGATTACCATTCACCACTGCCTATCACACGCGCTTTCCTGAGTATGTACGCGCACGATTTGGCGTGCCGTTGAGTTGGACGTATCAATTTTTACGCTGGTTTCATGATCCGGCGCAGGCTATGCTCGCACCGACGAATGTGGTGGTACGTGATTTAGAACAATACGGTTTTACCAATGTGAAAATGTGGACGCGTGGTGTGGATGTTGAGCATTTTCAACCGCGTGCCGATCATGTGCTCAATACCGTTGAACCGATTTTTCTGTACGTCGGGCGTGTGGCGGTGGAGAAAAATATTGAGGCGTTTCTCAAGCTCGATTTGCCCGGTAGCAAATGGGTGGTGGGTGAAGGGCCGGCATTGGATAAACTCAAACAGCATTTTCCCGAAGCGCATTATTTAGGTGTGCTCGATGCCGAGCGCTTGGCACAAGTGTATTCGTCTGCCGATATGTTTGTGTTTCCGAGTTTGACCGATACTTTTGGCTTGGTTTTATTAGAGGCTTTGGCCTGTGGTACGCCCGTCGCGGCTTATCCGGTCATAGGTCCGATTGATGTGATCGGCGATAGCCCTGCAGGCGCGTTGGATGAGGATTTGCGTATGGCGTGTCTGCGGGCTTTGAAAATTGATCGTGCATTAGCACGTGCGCACGCAGAGCAATTCTCATGGCGCAAATGCACAGAGGAATGATCTGCCCTCGTTTTAACGGACAGTTAAGCGGCTGATTTTAAGTTAGCCA
>CAYZVI010000310.1:0-1587 GCA_964481695.1 uncultured Hydromonas sp.
AGGCTTTGAGCTCGGGCGTGATGTAGCGCTCCGCCCCTTTGAGCGTTTGGCGGCGTTGGTAATCGGCGGGCAATTCGCTCAGGCTGGCGGCTTGCGCGTGGGTTAATTCGATGTAGTAGCCGTGCACGCGGTTGTATTCGACTTTGAGGCCGGATACGCCGGTGCGGGCGCGTTCGCGTGATTCCAGTTCGAGTAGAAATGCGCCGCTGTTGGTCTGAATCGCGCGCAGCTCGTCCAGATCGGCATCATAGCCGTGGGCGAATACGCCACCCTCGCGCACAAAGGTCGCGGGTTCTTCGAGTAGGGCGCTGTGCAACAGTGTGGTGAGTTCTTCGGGCGTGGTGAGCGCGTCGCGCAACACATGCAGCAATGAATTGTCTATGTGCGCGAGGTGCTGCGCGATGCTGCCGGTTTGCGCCAGGGAGTCGCGCAATGCGGCGAGCTCTTTCGGACGAACGGTCAGCAGCGCAATGCGTGAGGCGATGCGCTCGATGTCGCTCAGGTTCGCCAGATACGGTCGCAGTTGACCAATCAGGCGCGAGTCGAGCAGGGCTTGAACGGCGTTTTGCCGTGCGAGTACGGTCGCGTGATCGCGCAGCGGATGGTGCAGCCAGCGTTTGAGCATGCGCGCGCCCATGCTGCTGGCGCAGTGATCGAGCAGGGCGAACAGGGTCGCGTCGGACGATGTGCCGTTGTGCGAGCGCAGGTTTTCGCTGATTTCGAGATTACACCGCGTGGCGGCATCGAGTGTGAGGAATTGCTCGCTGCGCACGACGTTGAGCGCGCGCACATGACGCAAGGCTTGTCCTTGCGTGTGTTGCGCGTAGTGCAGCAGCCCGCCGAGCGCAGCCAGCGCGACGCTGAAGTGCTCGGCATCAAGGTTAGCCAGATGCGGCGCGGACAGTTGTTTGAGCAGCGCGGCAGTGCCGTATTCGATATCGCAATATTTATTCGGAATCGGGCTGAACACGAGCTGCGCGCTGTCGATGCCGTATTCGGCTTGCAATTGCGGCAGGATTTTGTCCGAGGCGATGATTTCGCTCGGGTGGATTTGCTCAATCCATGTGGCGAGATCTTTGCGTGCGATTTCGGTCGCGGTCAGTTCGCCGTTCGCCATGTTGAGCCACGCCAGTCCAATGGCGTGGTCGTGTGCTTTACCGTGCGCAGCCGTGTGGATGCAGAGCAGGTAGGCGTCGGATTTTTCGGACAGCAGTGCGGCATCGGTGACCGTGCCGGGCGTGAGGATGCGCGTGACTTTGCGCTCGACGGGGCCTTTGCTGGTCGCGGGGTCGCCGATTTGCTCGCAGATGGCGACGGATTCGCCCAGTTGCAACAGTTTGGCTAAATACTGCTCGGCGGCGTGGTAGGGTACCCCCGCCATTTTGATCGGTTCTCCGTTAGACGCGCCGCGTGTGGTGAGCGTGATGCCGAGCAGACGCGTAGCTTTGATCGCGTCGTCAAAAAACAACTCGTAAAAATCGCCCATGCGGTAGAACAGCAGGGTATTGGGAAAGTCGGCCTTGATCGAGAGATATTGCGCGATCATCGGCGTGTGTTTGACGGTCTTCTCCTGCTGGCTCATGCGGC
>CAYZVI010000311.1:0-1579 GCA_964481695.1 uncultured Hydromonas sp.
CTTTGAGTGATTTGTAGGTTGCCGGCTCAGTGTTTCCATTGAAAGTGCGATCCAGCAGGATAAACTGTGTACCGTGTAAATGAAATGGATGATCCATATGCGAATTATTGATGATTGTCCATTCTTCTACCGCACCGGATTGGCTAGTCAAATCCATGCGTTTCATATCAAAAGTTCGATCATTCACCAAAAACATACCGCTCATCATCATTTGAGCATGACTGCTTGATGAGCCGCCCGAACCCAGCGTCGAGCCGTGGTTCATGCCGTGCATGTTGCCCATCGAAGACATCATGGCGCTCATGTGTTTTTCGCTGAAAATCACGCGTTTGCGTGCTACGGCAGCACCTATGTCTGGAATATTGCGCAGTTGTGCCGGCAGTGCTGACGAATTTGCTTGAATGTTGATGTTTGCCAAAATCAAAGTCTCCGGTTGATAAGCCACCATCATTTTTTGCCGGTCGTACGGTAGACTATTTAATGGATAAATGCCGTTTTTTTGGGTGCGAATGATGATTTCATAACGCTCGGCAGGAGCTATCAGCAGCGATGAAACCGCAGGGGCGGGACTTTCCAATAAACCACCATCCGTACCCACCACGATCAGCTCGCAGTTGGGAATGGACAGATTCAGGTAACGGGCGCTGCAGGCATTCCAAATACGCACGCGCTCGCTGCCATTGAGTTGAATCTGCGGCTGCCTTTGCCCATTGATCAGGACAAACTGGCCTTCACGACCATTCATCCAGTCCATCATGTCATTCTCGGGGATTTGTGCGTTGTTATCCAAGCGCAAGTCTGAAAAAAGCCAGTGCTGCTCAGGCAATTGCGCCAGCGGGTCATTTTTGGCGCGGACGATGAATGATCCGGCCAAGCCGCGGAAAGCCTGCTCGGCAGCCAATTCATGCGCGTGCGTGTGATACCAATACGTCCCAGCCGAACCCATTGGCAGGGTAAATTGATAGGTATGGCTTTGCCCCGGTAGTACAGGGTCGTGTGGGTTACCATCTTGCTCCGGCGCGACCGGCAAGCCATGCCAATGGATCGTGGTTGGCTGAGAGAGTTGATTGGTAAAGTGAATTTGTACCGTATCGCCCTCATACACGGTGATTTGCGGCCCCGGTATTTGATCGTTATACGTCCAAAACCGAGTCGGTTTTCCAGCAACCAGTTCGATTGAGGTTTCCTTTGCGGTTAAATGAGCGGTAAAGGTGTTGGCCTCGGTGGATTCATTTTTCAGTAGTGGCAATGCAGCCAAAGGCATACCGGCTGGCAGTGCTGTGACGGGTAATAATTCGTTGGCACCGGCCATCGGCGGCATCGATCCCATCGTGTGCCCAGAGCCGTGTGTCATGGTTTGTTCGGGTGATCCGAATACTTTATTGCAAGCGGATAATACAGCGAGCGTGCTGGCAGATAAGCCCCACGCTAAAAAGGTGCGTCGATTCATTCAAAACTCCTGATAATTCACGGAAACAATGGGCGTTGTGCGCATCAATACACGCGAGTCCCATTGACCTAATGAGAAGAGAATTTAAACGCGTTTCGGTGGCGGTGGGGTGGGAGCTAAATGCAGTGA
>CAYZVI010000312.1:0-1570 GCA_964481695.1 uncultured Hydromonas sp.
ATGCGCTCCGGCGGCACGCCAAATTTCGCAACCACCCCCGCTTCATCCAATGCGTCGCCGCTCATGGTGTTAAACCACAGCACTTCCGAATTGACCAGCTGAGTCAAATCCTTGTCCCCAGTTGCCATCACGGTACGCCAGCCCGCCTGCTGAGCGCGTTCGGCCAGTGTGCCAATCACATCATCGGCCTCCACGCCCTCCTGAATCACCACGGGCCAGCCCAGCGCACGCACCGCCTGCTCGATCGGCTCGATTTGCGCAACCAAATCGTCCGGCATTTTTGCACGATTTGCTTTGTATTGAGGATACCATTCATCGCGAAAGGTTTTGCCCTTGGCATCAAACACACACACCGCGTGCTCGGTCGGCACGATATGGCGCAGGCGTTTGAGCATCGCAATCATGCCATACAGCGCACCGGTCGGCTCGCCACTCGGACTACGTAAATCCGGCAAACCGTGATACGCACGGTATAAAAAACTCGAACCATCTACCACCAATAAAGTCTCTTGTGGATGATCTAAAAATTTGCTCAAAGTGCTCATAAGCCTGCAACCTCAGATAATAGCGAAGAATACTGAATCATACCGTAAGCACACCCTGTTCGCGCTATAATTGGCGGACTTATCCAAGCAATTGCCTGAGCCAAAAATGAACGAAAATAAACTTGACGCATTGAATCAACGCTTTGCCATTTACCAAGCCGACATCCAATTACGCATCGAAAACGGCACAGGTGATCTGCCCATCATTCACCTGCGCAACCCGCATGCCGTAGCACTTATCAGTTTGTACGGCGCACAAATATTGTCCTATCGACCACACGATGCCGCACAGGATCTGATGTTTCTCAGTGAAAAGGCGCTGTATCAAAAAGGCAAAGCCATACGCGGTGGTGCGCCGCTGTGCTGGCCCTGGTTTGGCGCCGATGCTGATAACCGAGGTCGACCATCACACGGCTTTGCTCGCACCAGTTTGTGGCAATTGACTACCGCCGAAATACACCTCGAAAACACCACGCGCATCGTATTGGAATTGAATGACACCGCAGACACGCGTACACTATGGCCATATCGTTTCAAATTAGAATTGGAAATCATCATTGGCGCGGCACTCGAACTCAAACTCACGACACACAACCTAAACGATCATCCACTCACCATTAGTCAAGCGATACATACCTATTTTGCCATCGGTAATATCGAGCAAACGAGCGTGCATGGTTTAGAAAACTGCCACTACATCGACAAATCCAAGCTCGGCAACAACTCCTTACATACGCAAAAAGGCGTGATTACAGTAGAACAGGAAGTTGATCGAATTTATCTAAATACGCCAAATACAGTCCGCATTCATGACCACCAATGGCAGCGAAATATTATTATTCAAAGCATTGGCAGTCAGTCAACCGTAGTCTGGAATCCATGGATAGACATTGCTGCCAGCATGGCTGACCTGAACGACAACGACTATCAACGCTTCATCTGTGTTGAGACCACCAATGTAGAAAGTGACATCGTTAAAATCGCACCGCAGGCCATTTATGGTATAAAGGTCAAATACAGTATTG
>CAYZVI010000313.1:0-1546 GCA_964481695.1 uncultured Hydromonas sp.
GGCGTGTACAGCGCGAGATTCATGTAGGCATCGAACGACAGCCAGCCCCCGTTATCCGCGATTTTTTGCTGGATGAGGCGGCTCAAAGCCTCTGAACGCAGGCTTTGCGCTGCGGATGGGGTAGGTAAAGCGTTGGCTTTTTTGACAGGATGCAGGGACATGGTAATTATGATTTCGCATAAAGATACAATCGGTGCTTATTCTATCATTGCCCCATGCTTTTGCCTAAGGGTGTGATTGGCTTTCACCCACTGCCATTAAATAAATATCGCCCAACCAATCTGCGCGGATTGCATCGGCGGCACGCCATGCGCGCAAGCCGCTACGGCAGGCGAGGATGAGCCGCTGTTCGGTACGCGGCGCAGCGTGTGCGAGATATGTGTGCAACCATTCGGGGAGTGCATCAGGCAAGACGCGCGTGGCATACGGTACGCACAGCTCAGCACTTTCATCAGCGCTGCGCAGATCAATCACACAATCATCGGGCGTGATGCTCGCGCGGCCAATGAATGGATAATTCACACCATCCGGTTCAGGTGCAAGGTCGAAGCGAAAACGGCGAAATTCGTAGCTGGATAAATCTACCGATACCATCAAACCCAAGGGCGAGGGCTGCAGCCCCAACAACACCGCCAAAGCCATTTGCGCCTGCATACTGCCCAAAGTCGCAGCAACCGGTCCCATCACACCCGCTTCGCTGCATGTGGTGGCCTGCGCGGGAATCTGCGGAAACACCGCGCGCAATGACGGCGCACGCTGGCAAAAGCTACCGACGTAACCGCTCATCCCCAGCACCGAGGCGGAAATATAGGGTTTGCTCTGTCGGAGGCATTCGTCCGACAAGGTATAGGACACGGCGAAGCTATCTGCGCAGTCGAGTACCACATCCGCTTGTGCAATCCAGTCCGGTGCATTATCCGGTGTAAGCGCAACAGCATGCGGTGTGAGGCGAATGGTGGAGTTCAGCGCGTGCAAGCGCTCAACGGCACTGTGAACCTTGAGTTGTCCCAACTGCCCCTCATCGTGCAGCGGCTGCCGATGTAAATTGGACAACTGCACCCCATCGGGATCAACGATGATCAGGTGGCTCACGCCTGCACCGGCAAGGTATTGCAACACAGGACTACCGAGCGCGCCCGCCCCCACCACCAGCGCACAACTGCGACTCAGTTGTGCTTGGCCGTGCGTGCCGACATGGGGCAAAATGCTTTGGCGGGCGTAGCGATCGTGGGTGGGTGTCATCATGAGTCTGTTCGGTGTCTATTGTGCGTCTATTTTTCATGCTGCGCGCGGTGCTGGGCGTATTGCTCAAACCACTGCGCCATGCGTAATTCGGGTTGCGGATGCAGCAGCACATCCGTGACCATCGCCACGCTGTCCGCGCCCGCCGACCACGCCGCAGCGGCACGCTCCAGATTCATCCCGCCGATGGCGACCAAGGGCGTGTGTCCGATCAATGATTTCCACTCGGTGATGCGTTGCAAGCCCTGTGGCTGCCAGCTCATGGATTTGAGGATGGTCGGATAAATCGGGCCTAAGGCGATGT
>CAYZVI010000314.1:0-1530 GCA_964481695.1 uncultured Hydromonas sp.
GATCCACATTTTTTGCATCCGCGGTAATCGCCATGGTGTCGAAGAATACGATGCCACCGTGACCCAACAACACCTTGATATCTGGGTTGCCTGAGCGTTCAGCCGCCATATTGATGTCGCCAGACCAGCCCAAGAACACACACAAGTTGCCATCAGCAATTTCATTGACTACGCTTGAATCACCAAATTTACGCACATCGCCACGAACTTTTTTCAACAGATCCAAAGCTGCGGTGTAATCGGCCACATTATTGCTGGAAGCGTCTTTACCCAAATATTGCAATGCTGCCGGCAAGATTTCCGACGGTGAGTCCAGCATAAAAATACCGCAGGATTTCAATTTTGAGGTGTATTCCGGCTTGAATACCAAGTCAAATGGATTTTCTGGCATTGGCATATCGCCCAAAGCCTTTTTCACTTTGGCTTCGTTAATACCCACACCCGTGAAACCCCATGCCCAAGGGATCAAATGTTCATTGTTCGGATCCATTTTGGCGATTTGTGCCATCAAAGCCGGATCGAGGTTTTTGTAGTTCGGCAATTTGGTTTTGTCCAATTTCATGAACTTACCTTGCTTGATTTGCACTTCGGCAAACGCTGCACCCGGCACTACCACGTCATAACCTGAATTGCCCGCGATCAATTTGGCATTCAATGCTTCGTCGGTTTCAAACGTGTCGTAATTCACTTTAGGACCCACTGTTTCAGTGAAGTTCGCCACATATTTTTCTGGAATGTATTCAATCCAGTTAAACACATTGACTTGACCAGTCAACTTAGCCGCAGGTGCCGCAGCCGCAGCAGGTGCGTCAGCCGGCTTATCCGCGGGTTTAGCCGCGTCTTTACTACCGCCACCACACGCTGACAAAGCAGCAATGGTGAGGGAAGCGAATACGCTCAGGCCGAAACGATGTAATGTTTTCATACTCATATGGGTCTCCTATTATAAAGGCACACAATTAACAAAACCAAAGCAGAAAGTATTAATGTCAATGGTATCGATTTTTGGGTTCAAAAGCCGCACCACTGGCGCTCAAATGGCTGGATGAATGTTGTATTTTGCACCAAATTTATACTAAATGAAATCTTTTATAGCGTTTTTCTACGTTTTTTATCCTGCATTTTGGCATACCCGACCAACGCTACTGGTGTTCAATCAAAAGTATGCCAAAAGCACTGCTTTTTCAACCCGTTTTATAGCAAATTACGCTGCTGTAGATCCGCCAAAGTGGCATCCAAAGCCTTACGTGCCAAGGCAACCAACTCATCAATCTCAGCATGACTGATAACCAATGGCGGCGCAATGATCATACGATCGCCCACCGCACGCATCACCAAACCACTACCAAAGCAGTGCCCGCGACAAATCATGCCAACCGCGAGGTTTTCATCAAAGCGCTCGCCGGTTGCTTTATTTTTCAAGATTTCAAAACCACCGACCAAGCCCAATGTCCGCGCATCGGCGACCAAAGGGTGGTCATTCAGCGACTCGAATTTTTCTTTCAAATACGGCGCAGTGTCGTTTTTGAC
>CAYZVI010000315.1:0-1511 GCA_964481695.1 uncultured Hydromonas sp.
GTGGATTCGCTGTTGAATTTTGAGACGGTGAAGTATTTTAATAATGAGGCGTTTGAAGCGCAGCGCTACGATGCGGGGCTGAAGCAGTACCGTCAGGCGGCGATCGTGTCGCAAAATTCGTTGTCGTTTTTGAACCTCGGTCAGCAATTGATTATCTCGGTGGCGTTGATTGCGATTCTTTGGTACGCGACCAAAAATGTGGTGGCAGGGCGCTCGACCGTGGGTGATTTGGTGTTGATTAATACCTTGATGTTGCAGCTATACGTGCCACTGAATTTCCTCGGAGTAATGTACCGTGAGATCAAGCAGGCGCTGATCGACGTGGATAAGATGTTTGTGCTGCTCGATTCGCCCGCTGAGATCAGCGATGCGCCCGATGCGCGTGAATTGCAGGTATCGACAGGGCGTGTGGCGTTTAAGAATGTGTCGTTCGCCTACAATTCCGACCGGCCGATTTTGCACGATGTGAGTTTCACCATTGCGCCGAACACCACGACCGCCGTGGTCGGTAAAAGCGGGGCGGGTAAATCGACGCTGTCGCGGTTGTTATTCCGTTTTTATGAGGCGCAGCAGGGTGACATTGAGATCGACGGTCAGTCGGTGAAATCAGTGACGCAGGATAGCCTGCGCCGTGCCATCGGCATTGTGCCGCAGGATACGGTGTTGTTTAACGACACGCTCGGTTATAACATCCGCTATGGTCGCCCCGACGCCACCGACGAGCAGATCATGCAGGCGGCGCGGGCGGCGCATTTGGGCGAATTTATCGGGCGACTGCCGCAGGGTTTGGACACGCAAGTGGGTGAACGCGGGCTGAAAATCTCGGGCGGGGAAAAACAGCGCGTGGCGATTGCCCGTACTTTGCTCAAAGGCACGCCAATATTGGTGTTTGACGAGGCGACTTCGGCACTCGATACCCACGCGGAGAAAGCGATTCAGTCGGCCTTTGACGAAGCCGCGCAAAACCACACCACGCTGATCGTCGCGCATCGTTTATCGACCATCGTACATGCCGAACAGATTTTGGTGATGGATGAAGGGCGCATCGTCGAGCGCGGTACGCACTCGGAATTACTGGCGAAAAAGGGCGTTTACAGCGAGATGTGGGCGCAGCAGCAATCAGAGCCGACTCAGAGCTAACGTTACGCCAAGTGCCACAGGCCGTATTGCGTTTGCTGGGTTTTGCCCTCGCGCACGCAGTGCCAACCGGCTGATGTCAATGCGCTCAGATCAACGCTTTTTTCGGTTTCGATGTAGAGCAACGTATCATCACCACACAGCGGATGAATCAATGGCACAACTCGCTCCAGCCAGCCGTGACCAAACGGCGGATCGAGGAAGATGACATCGAATGTCTGTTTTTGCCCCGCCAATTGGGTCAAGATGGTTAACGCATCATCCTGAATCACTTTGATCTGCGCTATGCTGTCATCTTGCTTGCCCCAGTGTTGCAGGATTTTACGGATGTTTTCAACCGCAGGTTTGTGATTGTCGATCAAGATCACATCACG
>CAYZVI010000316.1:0-1506 GCA_964481695.1 uncultured Hydromonas sp.
GCGGTACAAAACGGCTTTGATTACGAAGCCGCCGTCAAGCAAGGCGCACGCCTGCGCGTGGTCACCAAATACATCGAAACCGCGAAAGCGCATTTCGCCGCCAAAGGCGTGTACGTTGACCTCATCAAACTCTATGGCTCGATGGAGCTGGGGCCGCTCGTCGGTCTGGGTGACGCGATAGTCGATCTGGTCAGTACCGGTGGCACACTGCGTGCGAACAACCTCGTCGAGGTCGAACACGTATGCGACATCTCCTCGCGCCTGATTGTCAACCAAGCCTCCCTCAAACTCAAAGCCGCGCGTCTGCGCCCGCTGATGCAGGCGTTTGAGCAGGCGGTGAGCGAGCGCACATAAAACACAAGGAGCGCATCATGAGTCTCGAAACCACATGGAATCAGCATATTTTAGCCGATGAACACGTGCGTCTCGAACTCACGCGCCCCGAGCACAGCGCCGCATTGCAGGCCGCCTGCGCCGATGGCGAACTGTGGCAACTGTGGTACACCGGTGTGCCGCGTCCAGAGCACATGGATGCCGAGATTGCCCGACGCTTGGGGCTGTATGCTACGCAGACGATGGTGCCATTGACCATCATGCGGCGCACGGAAAACGGCTTCGTGCCGGTGGGCATGACCAGCTTCATGAATATCGTCAAAACCGCCGACTACCAGCGCGTTGAAATCGGCTCAACGTGGTATGCGAAAAGCGCACAACGCACAGGGTTAAACACTCGCGTAAAACTACTTATGTTGCAATACGCATTTGAACAATGGCCTGATCGCGACGCCGCGCCGATGCTCGCAGTGGAGTTCAGAACGCATCGGCTCAATCAAGCCAGCCGCCGTGCGATCGAGCGCCTCGGTGCGCAGCTCGACGGTGTTTTGCGCGCGCATCAAATTTGGCCGCAAGGATTGGTACGCGATACCGCCGTGTACTCCATTACGGCGAACGAATGGCCGGTGGTTCAACGCAATTTACAATTTCTCATAGAGCGCGGCGCGAATAAAGCCACGCATCCCGCACATACGCCGCACACAGCAAACTGAATCGACAGCAATACAGAAAGTTAGCCATGCACGTTTTAACCTTGTCCACACAGGACGCCAATTTTGATGTGACACTCGCGCAGCGTCTCGCATTTGACGATACCACCGACGCAGGCATACAAAATGCCGTGACCGAAATCATCGCCGCTGTGCGTGCGCGGGGTGACGCAGCGGTGATCGAATACACCAATCGTTTTGACCGTGTCAACGTCGCAGCAATGAGCGAACTCACCCTCACGCAGGATGACCTCAAAGCCGCATTTGACGGATTGAACGACACGCAAAAAAACGCCCTGAACGCCGCCGCACAGCGCGTGCGTGACTACCACGTCGCGCAAAACCAAGCCAGCGGTCAATCGTGGTCGTACACCGAAGCCGACGGCACGGTGCTGGGGCAAAAAGTCACCCCGCTCGATCGCGTCGGCATCTACGTGCCGGGCGGAAAAGCCGCGTATCCCTC
>CAYZVI010000317.1:0-1506 GCA_964481695.1 uncultured Hydromonas sp.
TAACAAAAAACCCTCACTGATAACAGTGAGGGTTTGGGAATTTTTTGGCTCCCCGACCTGGACTCGAACCAGGGACCTGCGGATTAACAGTCCGTCGCTCTACCGACTGAGCTATCAGGGAACAGGATTGAAATTATCCTATATAAGAAGCGTTATGTCAATAGTCTTTGCACTAAAAATGCATTGATTGTATTTTTAGCGGCTTATTGCCCGCTCAGCGGCAATCGCGGGCGTACGGTGAAGGCATCGTGCGTTTTTAATAATTCAGGATTTTTGCGTATTGCGAGACAGCCCGCGAGTGCGATCATCGCGCCATTGTCGGTGCATAGGTGTAGTTCGGGGTAATGCACGGCGAAACGGTGTTTGGCTGCCATTTGGTTGAGCGTGGCGCGTAGTTGCGCGTTTGCACCCACACCGCCGGCAACCACCAGTCGTTTAAAGCCGGTTTGTTTGAGCGCTTGCAATGCTTTTTTGCTCAGTACATCCACGGCGGCATCGACAAACGCGAGGGCGATGTCGGCTTTGTCCTGCTCGGTTAGTTGGGCGTCGGGGTTGGCTTTTTGCAGGTATTTCGCTTGGGTGAGCACGGCGGTTTTGAGTCCGGCGAAGCTGAAATCGAGGTTGCCGGAATGCAACATCGGTCGGCCGAATTTGAAGCGTCCCGCAACGCCTTGCTCCGCCAGTGTGGATACCGCAGGACCGCCCGGATAGCTCAAGCCCAATACTTTTGCGGTTTTGTCAAACGCCTCACCGGCTGCGTCATCGAGTGTCTCGCCGAGTAATTCGTATTGTCCGACATCGTCCACGCGCATCAGTTGCGTGTGTCCGCCGGACACGAGCAGCGCGATGAAGGGGAATTCGGGCGGATTGTCCGAGAGCAACGGCGAGAGCAAATGGCCTTCAAGGTGGTGCACGCCGACCACAGGCTTATTCAATACGAATCCGATGGCGTGCGCGTATGCCGTGCCGACCAGCAGCGCACCTGCAAGGCCGGGACCTGTGGTGCAGGCGATGGCGTCCACGTCGTCTAAATTCAGCCCTGCGTCGTCTAATACCTTTTGCGTGAGCGGTACGACGCGGCGAATGTGATCGCGCGAGGCCAATTCGGGTACCACGCCGCCATAAGCGACATGCATGTCGATTTGCGAATGCAGGGCGTGCGCGAGCAGGCCGCGCTGATCGTCGTACAGCGCCACGCCGGTTTCGTCGCAGGAGGATTCGATGCCCAGTATCAACATGATGGTTTTTCCGTAAAAGCGTTATTTTAGCGGAATTCGAGCGGGTGCAGAAGTTGCTTTGTTTCGCTCGTGAACTGTGGCGTGGAACTGTACTGGAAAAATCGTGTGCTGCTGTACCTTTTCAGCCGCTCCTGAGTTGTTTATAGTGTGTTTATGATCGTTTTCAAAGGATGATGATGTCAGCCATTCCTCAAAATATCCAAACCATCGGCTTTGTCGGTCTCGGCGTGATGGGCGCGCCGATGGCTGGGCATTTGCTCAAAAGCGG
>CAYZVI010000318.1:0-1482 GCA_964481695.1 uncultured Hydromonas sp.
AATTAATAGTTTGCACGTTTGGCGTTTAAGCAGAAAATTTCAAATTTCAGAATGATGCTCTCTTCCCAAACGATAAATTCTATGGCTGGAAATAGAATCTAAAAATTGCTCCGCTATTTCTGAAATAATCCAGTCCGTATTTGCGATTTTTTCCTCCGTTATTTGATAGTCAACAGGGAAATGATAGTCTTCATCCTCATGTGCTTGCAAAAGCCAAGCGTCAATTACATTAGGAGTTTCCGAGTCTGCCATACCTCTAAAATCATTGGATTTTGTGCCGAGGAAAAATGCAAATTTGCTGGACAAAGGCAATTCATTAAATAATTCTTCTGCTTTTCGTTCTAATAAAACCAAAGGATACTCAAGACTAGAGCCTCGCATATTGATACCTTCCTCATGCAGAATAAATTTAATTTCATCCAAGAGGGTATCAATTTGATATTCCGCAATAATATAGGTAGCGTAGGAACTGTTTCCTATAATGGATTCAGTTTGCGGTGTATCTTTGCAATACTCGTGCAGTCGCAACAATAGATCATCCAATGCATCGTGGCGTACTGTTTTAGCAAACTCACATAATAAATGTTCGAAATGTTCAAAACGCCCTTGATTATCATTCATCTAAAGTCCTATTCATAAAATTAACTCATAGAGTACAAAAGGCGACAATTTAGCCCGTAGGTACGATTAGCAGTTTTATCGCGTAATCGTACGTATGTTATTCACCGCCCATTATAGCGTCATCAACTATGCCACACCAATCCAATGGGTAAATCCCTTGCGCCACATAGCGATGGAAAGTAGAGTATTGCCAATCTTTCACTTGCTTGACCCACCCGTGTTTCACAGGATTCATATGGATGTAATCAATGTGTCGCTGATAATCCAGCTCATCACGAATCAGGTGCTCCCAATAATGCCTTTGCCATATGCCACGCTCATTGTAGCGAAGACGTGTTTCTGAACGCCATTCGGTACTGGGTATTTGTCGTGAAAAATGATTTTTAATCAGTCGCCATCGAGTCGAGAAATCATGGTCTTCGCTCGGCAACGTCCAGACACAATGCATGTGCTCAGGTAAAATCACCCATGCATCAATCGTAAAGGGATAATTTTCGCGTACTTTGCGCACCGATGTACGCAATAGGTCGATGTGCGTGGTCAATAATGCGTTGTTTTGTCTTTGGAGCAAATTCACTGTGAAAAACCATGTCCCACCTGCAACAAAAGCACGTCGATAATCGGGCATATTTTCCCTTCTCAATTCACATACGTACGATTACGCTACGCTAATCGTACCTACGGCCACTTATGATTTTAGTCTCAACTCCGCACTCCTTGCATGCGCGGTCAGCCCTTCGCCATGCGCGAGGGTCGAGGCGATTTTGCCGAGGGTTTGTGCGCCGGCTTCAGATACTTGGATCATAGAGGAGCGTTTTTGGAAGTCGTACACGCCGAGCGGTGAGGAGAAACGCGCCGTGC
>CAYZVI010000319.1:0-1482 GCA_964481695.1 uncultured Hydromonas sp.
AACTTCGCCGTGCGCACGATGCGATCGTGTTGACTGATTTTGCCATGCGCCCCCGCACCTATACCGATGTAATCACCGAATTGCCAGTAATTGGTATTGTGCTGGCACTCGTGATTCGGCTGCGCATAGGCCGACACTTCATAATGACGCAAACCTTTTGACGCCAATTCAGTTTGAATAAAGTCCTGCATATCCAGCGCCAGCTCATCATCCGGCACGACCGGTGGATGACGGTGGAATAAGGTATTCGGCTCGATGGTCATGTGATAGTAAGACACATGCGTCGGTGCGAACGACAGCGCTGTCGCCACATCCGCCTGCAACTGCGCCATACTCTGCTGCGGCAACGCAAACATCAAATCCAAGTTTACTCGAGGGAACAAACGATACGCCTGCTCCAGCGCATGTTTGGCTTGATCAGCCGTGTGAATGCGCCCGATGCGATGGAGCAACTCATTGTCAAAACTCTGCACACCGAGTGACAGTCGGTTCACACCCGCATCACGAAACCCTTTTAGCTTTTCTACGTCCAGCGTGCCTGGATTGGCCTCCATGGTGATTTCCATTTCAGAAATCTGCGGCAGCCGAGCTCGAACCGCTGCCAGCAGCGCATCCATCGCGCGTTCGGACAAGACACTGGGCGTACCGCCACCAATAAAGATACTCGATAACCGCCGCCCCCAAACTTGCGGCAACACGCTTTCCAAATCCGCAATCAGCGCATTCACATACGGTGTTTCCCAGTCATCCGCCGCCTTAGCCAGCTCATGCGAATTAAAGTCACAATACGGACATTTGCGCACGCACCACGGAATATGCACGTACAGCGACAACGGGGGTAAGGCTGTCAACGCAATGTCGTTGGCTCGCTGATGTTGGATCGGGTGAAATTGTATGGTTGATTGCATGAGGACAGATTAAAAACGCAGTAATGTCGGATTATAGACTGAAACACACAAAAACCAACCCGAAGGTTGGTTTCACACATTCATTTCACGGATTGCAGTGGATTACAGCCAATCAATTATTTATCTTTGTCGCCGTGAATCAGGTTCTGAATTTTTGCGCCCAGACGCATGACTTTGGACAGCGTTTCCGGTTTGAGCTTAATCATCTCTTCCGCCCAAGTGCTGGTAGTTTTCATCAGTGTCAAAGTCGCACGAATACGCTCCATCGCCTCAGGCGTTTCCATCTCGGCGGATGGATCATCCAAGCAATCTTGTAGTGCCTGAATCACCGGGTTGAACTCGCGTACTTTGCGCTCATGCACCACGGTACGCATCAGCTCCCACACATCGGTGGAGGTACTGAAATAATCACGGCGATCACCAATGATGTGAACGACGTGGATCAAATTCCAGTTTTGTAATTCTTTCAGACAATTACTCACGTTCGAGCGCGCAACGCTCAACGTCTCGGTAATCTCCTCGGCATGCATGGGACGGCCATAAAAAAACAGCAACGCGTGAATTTGCGCAACTG
>CAYZVI010000320.1:0-1478 GCA_964481695.1 uncultured Hydromonas sp.
GTCGTTGCTGGGCGTTATGATGGGCAATCACGTGGCGCTCGTAGGCGAGCGCGTGCGCGAGGATGAATTCGACCATCAGCGGTGCGAACACACCGCGAATATTGGTCAGCGTGTAATCCCGTCGAGGCAAAGCGAGCAGCGGCTCTACGCCCGCCCAAGTGGATTGCAGCCAGCGCAGATTCGGCAGTTGGGGCAATACCGCAGCAGCCAGCGCAGGCTCTGCCAATAGCCATTGAATGTTGTTTTGAGTGAGGTCCAACGCCTCCAGTTCGTCCAGATTGTGCGCGGTATACGTCGTGAAATCCGCTTGCTGCGCACGTGCCAACTCGGCAAAGCGTGCGGCGTCTTTGGAGAGAATCAAACCCTTCATGGTTTACCTCATAATCTGTGTAATCGGTCGCCACGAATAAACCCTCGCAGCGTCTCATCCGCGGAAAAATCCAGCCCTTTGCTCCACGCCATCACTTTGAACAATTCGCCCATTTCCGCCTCGGAGAGCAGGCGTTGCACGCGGTTGGCGTGCACGCGTTGCTGCTCGGGTTCTACCTGTGCGAGTAGATCTAAAATGCCGTTGTTCAGTAAAAAATTCGCCTGCGAGGTGTAGCCGATGGCTTGCAGTGCCGAATGTTCATCGGGCAACAGAGCGGAGAAATTCACGTGCGTGGTTAAATCCTGTACCCCCGGATAATACAGCGCATCGTCGTGGGCGTGATGCTGGATGTGGCACATCAGCGTACCGCGATTGCGCTCGGGATGGTAGTACTCATGCGCCGGAAAGCCGTAGTCAATCATCAGTATAACGCCGCGTTGCAGACTGTGTTCGAGACTGCACAGAAAGGCGACTTGCTGCTCGTGGATTTCTGACAGGTAATAGCCATTCGCCGCACGCAGTGCGCTTTGCCAATCCGCATCCATCCGCAGCGGAGTGTCGGTGGATCTATCGTGCCAGACGAGTTGATCGTGTTCCACCGTGATGCCGCGCTCGAACCATTCTCCCTGATTCATACCGATCAGTCGTACCGGCATGGCGTCGAGCACTTCGTTACCGATCATCACGCCGCTAAACTGCTCGGGCAGTGCATCTAGCCATGTGAATGTGTGCTGATGCGGCATGCGCGCCAGCGCATCATGGATGGTCGCCTGCTGCTGTGCGCGCAGTGAGGCGGATAGCTCCATGATTTGATACTCCACAGCAATGCCGCGCTGCGCCAGATGTTGCACAATATCCGCCGCTAATCGCCCCGTGCCTGCGCCGAATTCGAGGATGCACGGTGGGGTGTCGGGCATGAGTTCAAATACCTCCATCGCTTGCTCGGCCAAACACGCGCCGAACAGCGGTGAAAGCAGCGGCGCAGTGATGAAGTCACCCTGTTCTGCCCACATCGAAAACGGGGATAGATCATTGGTGTAGTAGCCCAATTCCGGCGTGTACAGCGCGAGATTCATGTAGGCATCGAACGACAGCCAGCCCCCGTTAT
>CAYZVI010000321.1:0-1477 GCA_964481695.1 uncultured Hydromonas sp.
TACCTCGCCCGCCGTCGCCAAGAGCCTGGCGAAGAATCTGTCCGGCGGGGAGTCCGGCGTGGTCCTCATGACCGCGCAAAACGAGCCGGTAGCCTTCGTGCCGGTTGATCCTGCCGAGGCTGGCGTGCTGCGCCGGGGCGGGCGCATGGATGCGCTCTACCGGGCCTTGTCGGTTTCCAATGCCGGGGCGGCCATCATCGTGAATAACGGCATGCTGGGCGACCAGGTGGTGCAAAACCTCGCCGGCCTGTTCAACAGCCTGGACGCCCGCGTGCTCGACGTGATGGACACCAGCGGCGACACGGTGCAGTCTTGGGCCGAGCAAGGCAAGCAGTTCAACGACCGCACCTTCAACCAGGAAGCGCGCGGCGCCTTCAACCCGGCAAGCCTCACCATTACCATGCTCAAGGGGGCGGACCTTTCCACCTTCCTGCATGAGTCCGGCCACTTCTTCCTGGAAGTGCAGGCCGACCTCGCCAGCAAGTTGCAGCAGGAAGCCGAGATTTTCGGCATGGATACCCTCAAACCGGGTGAGCGTCAGATCCTCGCCGACACCGACGCGCTGCTGCGCTGGTTCGGCGTGCGCGATTTGGCCGAATGGCACAACCTCGACTTCGAGCAAAAGCGCAGCTACCACGAGCAATTCGCGCGCGGCTTCGAGGCGTATCTGTTCGAAGGCAAAGCCCCCAGCATCGAACTGCAAGGGCTGTTCCAGCGCTTCCGCGCCTGGCTGCTGTCGGTCTATCGGGAATTGAAGGCGCTGAACGTCGAACTCACCGACGAGGTGCGGGGCGTGTTCGACCGCCTGCTCGCCACCAACGAGCAAATCACCCTGGCCGAGCAGGGCCGCAGCATGATGCCGCTGTTCACCTCGCCGGAACAGGCCGGCATGACACCCGAGGAATTTGCCGCCTACCAGGCGCTCGGCGTGGATGCCACCGCCCAGGCCATCGAGGATTTGCAGGCGCGCGGCCTGCGCGACATGCGCTGGCTGCACAATGCGCGCGGGCGCATCATCAAGCAGCTACAGAAGGACGCCGAGGCACAGCGCGCCCAGGTGCGCATGGACGTGCGCCGTGAGGTCATGAGCCAGCCGATTTATCGCGCCTGGCAGTTCCTCACCGGAAAGCTGACCGCCGACGACAAGATCGCGCCGCCGGCCAAGCGCACGTCGAGCCCGGATAGCATCGACGAAACCCAGGACTCCCTGTTCGCGGCCATTGCCAAGCTGGGCGGCCTGAACCGGGCAGCGGTGCAGTCCGAGTGGGGCATCGACCCGAAAGAGCGCATCCCCATGCCGGCGTTCGGCAAGCACGTGCTGCGCCGCGAGGGCGGGATGCCCATCGACGGCATGGCCGAGGCCCTGGGCCAGTACGGCTACCTCTCGCTTGACGAGCACGGCAAATACGACTTGCGCGAGTTCGAGGACAAGTTCTTCGAGGAACTGCGCGGCAACACGCAATACTCCATTGCCTAC
>CAYZVI010000322.1:0-1473 GCA_964481695.1 uncultured Hydromonas sp.
CAGGACTTGTGTTGATTCTACTTTTAGATGCCGCCCTTTTAGGGGGTATTACCAACTGAGTAAAAACCCAAATACAATAATAAGAGCTTTTTGAATTTTCATTATGCAACTTCTATAAAAATTAGATCTGAAAAACTTTTGTTATTCTACACTTTTTTGTAATAAAAATTATTCAAAAAAATAGACTCTCGTCATTCAATGCAGCAAATTCTCCATGTATCATTTACTTTAATTCAATGATTACGTATAATTTAGAGTTTGCGTCGTTATAAAAACGATGGATGAATTGCGAGGGTGGCGAAATTGGTAGACGCACCAGGTTTAGGTCCTGGCGCCCTAAACAGGCGTAGGGGTTCGAGTCCCCTCCTTCGCACCAGAATTCCAAAATTGGCTTTGGCCATTTTTCCTGTTAATAGTGATAATTCACATTCACATAAAGGTTCACCATGACCAACGAAAATCAAAACGAAACGATTGAGCAAACTGAACAAGCAGCAGCTCCTGCTGCTGCTGAAAAACCTACTATGAGCCCATCATTGACTCGCACCGTTGAGTTCGCGTTAACCGTGGCTCAAGTAGACGCAGCGGCAGACAAACGCCTGAAACAAATGGCAAAAACAGTGAAAATCGCCGGTTTCCGTCCAGGCCATGTACCGTTGTCTCGTGTAAAACAAATGTATGGCTCACAAGCCAAATGGGAAGCATTGAACGATCAGGTCGGTGAAAAATTCGCGCAAATCGCGCAAGAACAAAACCTCTACGTGGTTGGCACACCAAGCATCGAGCCGGTAGAAGGTAAAGATACCGACAGCGAATTGAACTTCGTGGCTAAATTTGAAGTTTATCCAGAGATCCCAGCCGTGGACTTGTCTGGCGCAGAAATCGAGCAAGCCAACTGCGCCGTGACGGATGCAGACGTGACTCGCACCATCGACGTATTGCGCCAACAACGCGTTCAATACGAAGCAGCCGATAAAGCAGCTGAAAAAGAAGATGAAGTCAACATTAACTTTGTCGGCAAAATTGATGACGTTGCATTTGAAGGCGGTTCAGCAGAAAACTTCTCATTCGTATTGGGTCAAGGCCGCATGTTGCCAGAGTTCGAAACCGCTGTTGAAGGCCTGAAAGCCGGTGAGTCACGCACATTCGATTTGCCTTTCCCAGACGACTACCACGGTAAAGACGTTGCTGGTAAAACCGCACAATTCACCGTGACTGTGAACTCAGTCTCTGCACCAAAATTGCCAGAACTGAACAGCGACTTTGCCAAAGCATTGGGTGTGAAAGATGGCAACGTAGAAAAAATGCAAGCGGACATCAAATCGAATCTGGAACGTGAAATCGCTAACCGTGCCAAATCTATCACTAAAAACAATGTGATGGACGCGTTGATTAAAGCGGGTGAATTCGACGTACCTATGGCTATGGTGAACGAAGATATAGAACGTCTGCAACAAAACGCACGTGCCGACC
>CAYZVI010000323.1:0-1463 GCA_964481695.1 uncultured Hydromonas sp.
CTGGCGGATTTAGCCCAACTCTAACCGTTCAATACCATGCAAAAACCGCTCTCTTGGAACGAAATCAAATCCCGCGCGCTCGCATTCTCCAAACACTGGGCGGATGCCAAAGACGAAGACGCCGAAGCCAAACCCTTTCTCATCGACTTCTTTGAAATATTTGGCATCACCAACAAACGCATAGCCCGATTCGAGCACGCGGTGAAAAAATTCGGCGGCAAGCAAGGCTTCGTCGACCTATTCTGGCCGGGCGTATTGCTGGTGGAAATGAAATCGCGTGGGCGCAACCTCACCCGCGCCTACAATCAAGCGATGGACTACTTTGATGGCATCCGCGAGTCCGACCTGCCGCGCTACATCCTCGTATCCGATTTTGCGCGCTTTGCGCTGACCGATTTAGAAAACGGCACCACGCTCGAATTCAGCCTCGAAAACCTGCACAAAGAAGTCAAAAACTTCGGCTTCATCGCCGGCTACACCACGCAGATCATCACGCCGCAAGACCCGATCAACATCAAAGCCGCCGAACGCATGGGCAAGCTGCACGACGCGCTCAAAGACATCGGCTACGCCGGTCACGCGCTCGAAGTCTACCTCGTGCGCTTGCTGTTTTGCCTGTTTGCCGAAGACACCGGCATTTTCCAAAAACGCCAGTTCCAAGACTATCTGGAGCAGCACACCACAGAAGATGGCGCCGACCTCGCGCATCACCTCGCCACGCTGTTCTACGTGCTCAACACACCCGAACACCAGCGACTGAAAAACTTGGACGAAGACCTCGCCGCATTCCCCTATGTCAATGGCAAACTCTTCGCCGAAACGCTACCGCCCGCAGGATTCGACTCCGCCATGCGCACCGCCCTGCTGTCCGCCTGTATGCTCGACTGGTCACGCATCAGCCCCGCGATTTTCGGCAGCCTGTTCCAATCCATCATGGACGCCACCGCGCGGCGCAACCTCGGCGCACACTACACCTCCGAGGAAAACATCCTCAAGCTCATCAAACCACTGTTCCTCGATGCGCTCTGGGTCGAGTTTGAAAAAATCCAGCGCAACCCTGCCAAACTCATCGAATTTCACGAACGACTGGCACAACTGCGCTTTCTCGACCCCGCGTGCGGCTGTGGCAACTTCCTCGTCATCACCTACCGCGAGCTGCGCAAACTTGAGCTGGAAATCCTCAAAAAACTGCACAAAACCGACCAACTACTCGAAATCGACACCCTGACCCGCCTCAACGTCGACCAATTCTACGGCATCGAAATCGAAGAATTCCCCGCGCAGATTGCGCAAGTCGCGCTCTGGCTCACCGACCACCAAATGAACTTGCAAACCAGTGAAGTGTTCGGCGCGTACTTCGCCCGCATCCCACTGCGTCATGCGCCGACCATCGTGCATGGCAACGCCCTGCGCATCGACTGGCACGACGTCTGCCCGAATGCCGACTACATCATCGGCAATCC
>CAYZVI010000324.1:0-1452 GCA_964481695.1 uncultured Hydromonas sp.
TTTGGTGGAAAAACTGCGCAACGAAGCCAAAGTGCTGGGTTGATTGACGGTTCAATGGAATGAATGGATAGGAGAACAAAATGACTGTTTTAGTAATTGCAGAACACGACAATCAATCGCTCAAGGGCGCAACCCTGAACGCAGTCACCGCGGCAGCCAAAATCGGTGGTGATATTCACGTTGCCGTCATCGGTAGCGGTGTGGGCGCAGCAGCGCAAGCGGCTGCAGCCGTAGCGGGTGTGAGCAAAGTATTGACCTTTGATGATGCGGCTTTGGCCGAGCAAACGTCTGAAGCTGTGGCGGCGCAAATTTTGAGCGTGTCCGGTAACTACAGCCACATCACCGCGCCGGCGACTTCGATGGCGAAAAGCGTATTGCCACGCGTGGCAGCTAAATTGGACGTGGCGCAAATTTCTGAAATCGTGTCGGTAGAGTCCGCCGATACCTTCGTGCGTCCGATTTATGCGGGCAACGTGATGGCGACAGTACAATCGGTCGATCCGGTTAAAGTCATCACCGTGCGTACCACGGGTTTTGATGCGGCTGCTACGAGCGGCGGCTCGGCGGCGGTTGAGGCACAAGCGGTACAAGCCGTGGCGAATGGTGCAGCGTTTTTATCACGCGAAGTGGCGAAATCCGATCGTCCAGAATTAACCTCTGCGAACATCGTCGTGTCCGGCGGTCGCGGTGTGGGTTCGGCTGAAAACTTCAAAATCATCGAAGCTTTGGCCGACAAACTGAATGCCGCCATGGGCGCGTCACGCGCCGCGGTGGATGCAGGCTACGTGCCAAATGATTTGCAAGTTGGTCAAACAGGTAAGATCGTTGCGCCGCAGTTGTATATCGCGGTGGCGATTTCTGGCGCGATTCAACATCAAGCCGGTATGAAAGACTCTAAAGTGATCGTGGCGATTAACAAAGATCCAGACGCACCGATTTTCCAAATCGCGGACTACGGCATCGTGGGTGATTTGTTTGAAATCGTTCCGCAGTTGACCGCTGCGGTTTGATTGCAACATCCTAAAATTGCACAAAGCATGGAAAACCCAGCTCTCCATATGATTGAGAGCTGGGTTTTTTCAAAGAACACACTCAGCAGCAGTTTATTTTTAATGTAAAGGTTTGAATCATGAGTTACGTTGCCCCTCAAAAAGATATGTTGTTTGCATTGGAACATATTGCCGGTATGCCACAAATTATGCGAGATACCGCCATGGATTTGGATATGGAGACCGTCGCGGGTATTTTGGATGAGGCGGCGAAAATCAATCAGGATGTGATCGCGCCGATCAATCGCGCAGGCGATGAGCAACCGTCGTTTCTCAAAGACGGCAAAGTGATCACCAGTCCGGGTTTCAAAGCCGCGTTCGAGCAATATGTACAAGGCGGATGGCAAGGCCTGTCGCACCCAGAAGACGTAGGTGGTCAGGATTTGCCCAAGTTGATTGCTAC
>CAYZVI010000325.1:0-1438 GCA_964481695.1 uncultured Hydromonas sp.
TACCCGATAGCATCAATACTGACAATGGGTAGTAAATCATCGGTTTATCGTACACGGGTAGCAATTGTTTACTCACCGCCATGGTGATCGGATACAGACGTGTGCCCGAACCTCCTGCCAAGATAATGCCTTTGCGTTGCTGCGGATTCACATTCGCTTGAAGTTTCATGCTCGCCTCATTAGGGTTGTATTAAAGCAAACACCTGACGCACGCACTCTTGCCAATCAGGCAAGCGCAAACCAAAGGTATTTTGTAATTTTTCTGTGTTTAAACGCGAATTAAACGGTCGCTTAGCGGGTGTCGGATACGCACTACTTGGAATCGCACCAATTGCATCGGGCACAATTTTCAAAGGCAAACCTGCCGCCTGCGCCAACTGCCCCACGTATTGCGCATAGCCATGCCATGAAGTTTCACCGCCCGCGACCAAATGATACGTGCCATAATCAACGGACTCATGATTCTGACGCTTTTGCCAAGCATCACGCACCACATGCGCGGTCACATCGGCCAGCAAAGCCGCCGATGTGGGGGCACCAATTTGATCCGCCACCACATTCAGTGCATCACGCTCTTGCATCAGGCGCAGCATGGTTTTGAGGAAGTTCGCACCATACGCGCCAAACACCCAACTGGTGCGAAAAATAAAGTGCTCCGGCAAGACCGAGCGCACCGCTTGCTCGCCTTTCTCTTTGCTCGCGCCATAAACCGACTGCGGCGCAACCGCATCATCTTCAACACACGGCGTTTCGCCCAAACCTTCAAACACGTAGTCGGTGGAATAATGCACCATGAATGCACCATGCTCTGCCACCCACTGCGCCATCACAGCAGGTGCTTGTTCGTTCACCGCATATGCAGCCTCAACATCCGATTCCGCTTTGTCCACGGCGGTATAGGCTGCCGGATTGACAATGATGTCGGGCTTCTCTGAATCGAGTAAAGCACGCAACGCATCCTGATCACCTAAATCTAAGTCAGCTCGTACCAAGGCCTTGATTTGCCCCAAAGGCGCAAGCGTGCGCGTCAGCTCAAAACCAACTTGCCCATCTGTTCCGGTAATTAATATTTTCGGCAAATGAGATGCGCTCATGATTGCGCCTCGCCTTGACCATATTGTTTATCCGTCCATTCGCGATACGCGCCGCTGGTGACGTTGTTTGTCCATTCGTTGTTATCCAAATACCATTGAACGGTTTTACGAATTCCGGTTTCAAAGGTTTCCGCTGGCTTCCAACCCAACTCTCGCTCCAATTTGCGCGCATCAATCGCATAACGGCGATCGTGCCCCGGACGATCGGTGACAAAGGTAATTTGCTCGGTATATGACTTACCATCCGCTCGTGGCGACAACTCATCGAGCAAAGCGCAAATGGTATTGACCACATCCAGATTGGCTTTCTCATTCCAGCCACCCACGTTATACGTTTCGCCCAG
>CAYZVI010000326.1:0-1427 GCA_964481695.1 uncultured Hydromonas sp.
TGAAGCCAGAAGATTTTGAGTATTTTGATGTAATTTTGGCGATGGATTGGAAAAACCTTCGTCAATTACAGACAATGGCACCTGAATATCTGCGCCATAAAATTGAGTTGGTCATGCGCTATGCGCAAAACTACGATGATGCGGAAGTACCGGATCCATACTACTCAGACCAAGCCACATTTAATTTGGTCGTTAAATATTTAGAGGACGCTGTGAATGGCTTATTGGATTCTGGTTTGCGTAAAGTAGCGCAAGCTGCTTGAAATAGATAGCTAAACAGTTTAGCAAGCCGAGAGTAAATCTCGGCTTTTTTTGTTTTTAAAGGCGTCAATATAAATTAAAAAAAGCATATTCATCAAAAATCCCTCTTGAAATCCATATTCTCGACTCTATTTACTCATCAAGGCGTGCTGAGCGTTGAAATAGATAAAACAGCGATCGGTACAACGAAATAATTTAATTGGCAGATTGGAGAAATTTGAAATGGGAAAAATCATTGGTATTGACTTGGGTACAACCAACTCATGTGTTGCTGTTATGGAAGGCAACACGCCTAAAGTCATCGAAAATGCAGAAGGTGCGCGTACCACGCCATCGATCATTGCGTATCAAGAAGACGGCGAAATTTTGGTCGGTGCATCGGCCAAACGCCAAGCGGTAACCAACCCGAAAAACACCTTGTTCGCGATCAAACGTTTGATCGGTCGTCGTTTCACCGACAAAGAAGTGCAAAAAGACATCGAACAAATGCCGTTTGACATCATCAAAGCGGATAACGGAGATGCTTGGGTACAAGTGCGCGATCAAAAACTGGCCGCACCGCAAATCTCTGCGGAAGTCTTGCGCAAAATGAAGAAAACTGCGGAAGACTACCTCGGTGAAACGGTAACTGAAGCGGTGATTACTGTTCCGGCATACTTCAACGACGCACAACGTCAAGCCACCAAAGATGCGGGTCGTATCGCCGGTCTGGACGTAAAACGCATCATCAACGAGCCGACTGCGGCAGCATTGGCCTTTGGTCTGGACAAAAAAGAAGGCGGCGATCGCAAAGTAGCGGTGTATGACTTGGGTGGCGGTACGTTTGACGTATCCATCATCGAAATCGCGGATGTGGACGGCGAAAAGCAATTTGAAGTTCTGGCGACCAACGGCGATACATTCTTGGGCGGTGAAGACTTTGACCAACGTGTGATTGGTTACTTGATCGACGAATTCAAAAAAGAGCAGGGCGTGGATTTGTCTAAAGACGTATTGGCTTTGCAACGCTTGAAAGAAGCCGCTGAAAAAGCCAAGATCGAGTTATCCTCATCAGCGCAAACCGAAATCAACTTGCCATACATCACCGCAGATGCGAGCGGTCCAAAACACATGGCGATCAAAATCACCCGCGCGAAACTCGAAGCATTGGTAGAAGACTTGGTGGA
>CAYZVI010000327.1:0-1424 GCA_964481695.1 uncultured Hydromonas sp.
CTGCGTTGTTCACGGCATTGATGGTATCTATGCTCATGTTGGTCTCCTGTCATTATTTACTTTTTCTGCCAAGCATCTCTCTTAGGATGCTTTTTGAGTGCGTATGAAATAATACAAAACAGTCAATTATTTTGGTAAATTGGTCATACCAATTAAATAGTATGAGCGACACTTTACAAAACTTTTACCTATGTGGTCAACTTTTTTATTCAAGCTGTGGTGAAAATGTGCGCATAAGTTTGTCTATACGGCACAGTGATGGATCGCTTTGTATGGGGTTGGCGCTTGATAATGCGCGAGTAAAAAGCGATATAATGGCACTGCTTTTTTAAGCATCAATTCGCGTTTTTTATCTGTTATCTGTTGAGCGCGTCCATGCTGTAAAACTCCTTGGTAAAAATTTATGACCACTCAATCCCTACGCATTCACTCCAGTAAACTTTCTGAGCAATTGGCTCGGAGTTTAGAGCAATTGATTTTGGATGGCGTTTATGCTGTGGGTGAACGTTTGCCTTCCGAGCGTCAGATGGCCGAAGATTTCGGCGTTTCACGTCCAAGCGTGCGTGGCGCGCTGAGTACTTTGGCAGCACGCAATTTGATTGAAACGCGGCATGGCGGCGGGCACTATGTGTCGGAGCGCTTGCATTCGGACTTTTTGTCTTTGTGGCAAAATCTGTTGACTCGGCATGAGTACATGGAGTTTGACGTACTCGAATTTCGTCGGGCGTTTGAAGGTGTGATGTCAGGCTTGGCGGCGGAGCGTGCAACTGAAACGGATCTGGAGCGTATCCGATCGTGTCTTGAGCAAATGGATGTTGCGGCGCAAACCCATCATTTGGAGCGGCAATCAGAAGCGGATGTGAACTTCCATCAAGCAATAGCTGAGGCCAGCCATAATGTACTGTTCAGTCATCTGTCCAATAGTTTGCTCACAATGTTGCACCGCCACACGCAGAAAAATCTGGCCAATATGTTCAGCGCAGGCGGGGATAAAAGCCAGTTACGCGCGCAGCATCAAGCGATCTATGACGCGATTGCGGCGCACGATGCCAAACGCGCCACTGCCGAAGCGCAGGCGCATATTGCCTATGTCGAAGATACCCTGCGTCAGGCGCGCACGCAGAGCGCACGCGAATCCCGTGCGCAGGCGTTGGCGCATAAAGATCAGATTAAGAAAATTCGTTCGGGTAAATAATTTCATTCGACCTTGCATGATTGGATTTCGCATGGCGCAGCACACTTCTCAAACGGTTGCGGCGTGCGAGTGCCTGTGCGGAAGGTGGCTCTGATGGGTACATGCCTCAATACGCCATCCGTCTGAGTTTAAATTTTCCCCGAAAATTGATAACGCGCGCCCGGATGCCACATCGTTACCAGCGTGGCGACTTGGTTCATCGACAGGGTTTTGCGTTGCAGCACCAGAC
>CAYZVI010000328.1:0-1422 GCA_964481695.1 uncultured Hydromonas sp.
ATGGCGGGTGCGGGTTTGGCCTTTTTGTGGTTCAACGCTTATCCGGCGCAGGTATTTATGGGCGACGTGGGCGCGTTGGCGCTCGGCGGCGCACTGGGTACGATCGCCGTGATCGTGCGTCAGGAATTGGTGCTGTTCATCATGGGCGGTGTGTTCGTGGTGGAAACGTTGTCGGTGGCCTTGCAGGTGGTTTATTTCAAGTACACCAAAAAACGTTATGGCGTGGGTAAACGAATTTTATTGATGGCGCCGCTGCACCATCACTTTGAGCAAAAAGGTTGGCGCGAAACGCAAGTCGTGGTGCGCTTTTGGATTATCACCATGATGTTGGTGCTGATCGGTTTGGCCAGTTTGAAACTTCGTTAATTGAATGTGGGATATCAGGCAATGACACAAAAGCAGTTGGTAATCGGTTTGGGCGAGTCGGGCGTAGCGATGGTGCGCTACGCGACGCGTTCGTCCACGCCTGTGTCTGTGTACGACTCGCGCCAATCACCGGCGGCTTTGCCTGCGTTCACGCAACGCTATCCCGATGTGACCGTGCATTGCGGTGATTTTTCAGCAGACTATTTAGATGGCGTGAGCGAAGTGCTGCTCAGTCCGGGCTTGAGTCCGCACGCCGAGCCGCTCAAAACGATTATTGAGCAGGCGAATGCGCGTGGTATCGCGGTATTGGGTGAATTGGCGGTGTTTAGCCGCGCATTGAGCGAGTTGCACGCGCATAACGGCTATAACGGTTACAAGCCGAAAGTATTGGCGGTGACCGGCACCAATGGCAAAACCACCGTGACCTCATTGACCCGCCATCTGTGTGAGGCGGCAGGTGTGAGCGTGCTGGCGGCGGGCAATATCAGTCCGTCGATGTTGGATGCGCTGTGTGGTGCACTGGAGCAGGATGCGCTGCCGCAGGTGTGGGTGCTGGAGTTGTCCAGCTTCCAATTGCAATTTGCGCAAAGCAATGCCATCGGCTTTAACCCAGATGCGGCGACAGTGCTGAATCTGTCGCAAGATCATTTGGATTGGCATGTCGATATGGTGGAATACACGCAGGCCAAAGCGCAGGTTTTCGGTGCGGACACCGTGCAGGTGCTCAACCGTGATGATGCCGCCGTGAATGCGATGGCCAAGCCAAATTCGCGCGTGCTGAGTTTTGGCGTGAGCGTGCCGACTGCCGTGGGTCAATATGGTCTGTGGCGCGAAGGCAACCACAGCGCGGCGACGATGGAATGGCTCAGTGTGGCAGTGGCGGATGAGAGCGGCGTTGAGAAGAAAAAACGCGGTCAGGCGGAAGTCGTCGCACCGATTAGCGTGCAACGCTTGATGCCAACCGATGCCCTGCGCATTCGCGGTCGTCACAATGCGATGAATGCCTTGGCCGCGCTGGCACTGTGCCGCGCGATTGATTTGCCGCTGGCGAAATTG
>CAYZVI010000329.1:0-1421 GCA_964481695.1 uncultured Hydromonas sp.
TGATGGGCGCGCCGATGGCTGGACATTTGCTCAAAAGCGGTCGTCGCGTGCTGGCATACAATCGTTCGCCGGAAAAAGTGCAGGCGTGGTTACAACGCTTTCCGAACGGCGAAACGATGGATTCGCTGATCGAACTGGCGCGGCAGGCCGATGTTATCGCGCTGTGCATCGGTAATGACAACGATGTGCGCGAAACGGTAAACACCATGCTGCCGCATTTGAAGGCCGGAGCGGTGATCGTCGATCACACCACCACCTCTTCGACGTTGGCGCAGGAAATGGCTGTGCTGTGTGCCGAACGCGGGGTATCGTTCCTCGATTGCCCTGTTTCGGGCGGGCAGGCGGGGGCGGAGAATGGCAAACTGACCATTATGGCGGGCGGTGATTTGGCAGCGTTTGAACGCGTCCAGTCCGTTTTGGCTCTGTATTCGCAGCATCAGCAGCATTTCGGTGCATCTGGCAGTGGTCAGGGCGCGAAAATGGTCAATCAGATTTTGGTTGTGAGTGTGCTACAAGGCTTGGCTGAGGGCATCACACTGGGAAAAGCACTGAATCTCGATATTCCCGCGTTGGTTGATACGCTCAAACGCGGTGCGGCAGGCTCGTGGCAGCTCGAAAATCGCGGTCTCACCATGTCCGAAGGCAAATTTGACTTCGGCTTTGCGGTCGACTGGGCGATCAAGGATTTGGGCATCGTCACCGACTGCGCACGCGGATTGGCGCTGGATTTGCCGCTGACGCAGGACACGCTGGCGCGCTATCGCCAGATTTCTGCCGAGGGGCACGGACGCGAGGACACCTCTGCGCTGATTCGCCAGTTTGACGGGCATCCAAGCGTTTTGCCAAAAAAATGAATTGAAACAATGGTTTGATAAATTCTGGGTTTGATAAATTATCCAGTAGCCTATAAAATACCGCTTTTATTATGAATTGAACGCCGTGCGTTCACACCACGAAGGAACCGAACATGTTTAACCGTGCCAACCACACCGTCGCCAACATTGACCCCGAGCTCGCAGCAGCGATGGCGCAGGAAGTTCAGCGTCAACACGACCACATCGAGCTGATCGCGTCTGAAAACTACACCAGCCCTGCGGTGATGGAAGCGCAAGGTTCACAGTTGACCAACAAATACGCCGAAGGCTATCCGGGCAAACGCTACTACGGCGGTTGCGAGTACGTCGACATCGTGGAGCAGCTCGCGATTGACCGTGTGAAACAACTGTTCGGCGCGGAAGCGGCCAATGTACAGCCGAGCTCCGGTTCACAAGCGAACCAAGGCGTATTCTTTGCCATGCTCCAGCCGGGTGACACCATCATGGGCATGAGCTTGGCCGAAGGTGGTCACTTGACTCACGGCATGAAGCTGAACATGAGCGGCAAATGGTTCAACGTCGTGTCCTACGGTTTGGACGCGAACG
>CAYZVI010000330.1:0-1412 GCA_964481695.1 uncultured Hydromonas sp.
GCGAAATGCGCATCAAAAGCCTGAAAACAGACAATCCGCAACTGGGATTCTTTGCCTAAACCATGAAAAACCCCGCTTTCGGGCGGGGTGTTATTTTCATAACTAGATAATGGATTTTGCTTTCTGTATGTTGCGTTGGCTTTCCCTTTGTGCTTGATCTAATCGTTCCAATATAACGTAAAATGGCTTATTTACCTCCAGATGGGTGGTCATTTTAATGTGCTCATTACCTACTATCCATTCTGTAAAATAAAGACGTAGATTCTCATCAAAATATAAAGGTCTGGTTGGTTGTCCGTATTTTTCGCGCAATGCCGATTCAATGGTACTTCGAGATGAAAAATCAAAGGAAATTTGAACGACTTCAACTGTATCATCGTCAAAAATGACAGAAGGATATATCTCTTTACCATCAATTTCAGGTTGAGGGCCAGATAGTTCGCATTTTGTTCCTAGGCATCTAAAAAACGTAACATGCTCAACCTCATCAGGATTCATCCCTAAGCGTATATTAAATAAAGATAACCGACTGTTTGGCTTGTAAGATCCACAGTTCTCAAACCTCAAATTGTATTGTGATCTATGGTGAACCCCTGATATATGCAACGTACCGCTATCCAAGCGTATATTTATTTTCGACTTTCCCCCCATGTTTCGACCTTCATCCCAATACTCTTCATTACCATACAATGTAAAACTTCCGTCATTGTTATTGATAATTTTAGTTAATTTAGCCATTCCTGTTTCTGAGTCTGGGTTGAAATAATTTGGCTCGAATATAGCGCTAGTGGTGTCAGTTGAATCACAATTAACCTTCCATTCACCAAGATATTCAGAAGGTATTGAAGCGGCGAAGGTAATACTTGAATACATGAGTGCTAATATTGCAATAGTTTTTTTCATAATTTCACTTTAATTTTTTGGTCAAGCGTTTAGACACCAATATCCCCATTGCTCTGTATATATTCTCAGAGTATTCGCCTGAGTTTTCGTCGTAGATTCCTGTGCGTTTGTATGCTGCGATTAGCCTGTCGCTGATGTTTTGATTCAAAAAGAAAGGATTTTGATCGCCAGTAAGTCGAAATCCCAAGTTGTCATCGAGCCATTTTCCACCCAAGTCAAGGTAGGTGCAAAAATACAATGAGTCTGACTCGGCATAGCATTTACTTATTGTGCCAATAACAGAAGTAATTCCACCTTGTTTATATGTTTTGTAAATAACGGATGAGGCAGTAGAGAGTTCTGCGGCTATATCCCTTCCATCACGACCGTAGGCGTTGCTTACGCCAAGAGTTGCACAAATGAAAAACAAAACAATTTTTTTCACAATATCCCTTTGAAAATAATTGATTAAAATCACTTGCATTGTATGTGTATTCATGTATAAACATCAACGAGAATTTGAACGCCGC
>CAYZVI010000331.1:0-1410 GCA_964481695.1 uncultured Hydromonas sp.
TGTACATTTGATTTGCTCATTGGGCTGGATATTGATTTTATCCACCCCGAGTTTGATGTCATAGTTTGGGTGTCTATGTAGTATTTCTCACCATCAGAAGATTTTCCAATATATTTCCACCGGTCAGTCTCCTGAGCAATAGACAAAAGCGGAATTAATGATAATACAAGAAATAGATGTTTTTTCATGATTAACTCTAAGGTTGTACTTTTGCGATTATCTGACAATCACATTCAATTAACAACTAACAACATGGGGCTATTACACGTAGCCTCCATGCCGTAGGTCGCCATGAGCACACTTGTTTGTGGTGACTTCGTTCAAAGCGCATGCACATACTGAATAAACCCTTCATTCACCGCCAGTTGATTGTACAGCGACTGCGCGGTGACATTGGATTCATGTGTGAGCCAGTGCACTTTGGCGCAGCCCCGCGCTTTGGCCATGGCGTAAACGGCTTCGATCAGGGCGCGGCCAACGCCTTGTCCTCTTGCGGCGGGGATGGTGTACAGATCATTCAGATAGCAGCGCGGTGCGACTGACCAAGTCGATTCGTGCATCACGGTCATTGCCATGCCGAGCATTTTGCCCTCGGCGTCAAACGCGCCGAGCGCGTCCAGCGGGCTTTCTGCGTC
Organism: uncultured Hydromonas sp.; assembly: GCA_964481695.1. Lineage (GTDB taxonomy): Bacteria > Pseudomonadota > Gammaproteobacteria > Burkholderiales > Burkholderiaceae > CTSOIL-112. Next base: position 636 of record CAYZVI010000331.1, read on the forward strand.
GTGAAAGCCTGCCCAGTTGCGTGCGCTGGTTTCTGCGTTGAATTGGCTTTCGTAAAATGCCAAATAGCCGTGCCACAGTTCGAGCCATTGTGCGTGGTCTTCGGCGGTGTTTTCCAGCGGTCGAATGGTGAAGCTCATCTTAGTATCCTTTTTTAAAATCAACGACATGGTGCAGTGGTTGGCCTGCGTTGTAGCGTTGGTAATTATCCCAAAACACATTGAAAATATCCTGCGGAAAGCTCGGTGCGGAGGAGTGTGAGGTGAGGACGAGATGGGGCGTGTCCCAAAACACATGATCGTCTGGCAATGGCTCGGTGCGGTATACGTCGAGTATTGCATGGGCGATCACGCCGTCACGCAGGGCTTGCGCGAGGTCGTCCTCGATCACCGCTTGCCCACGACCCACGTTGATGAATACGGCGGTGGGCTTCATTTGTGCGAAAAAGGCGGCGTTGATGAAGTCTTGGGTGTGTGCGGTATTGGGCAGGGTGTTGATCACATAATCGGCTTGAGGTAGGAATTCGGGTAGCTGTGTGAAGGTGCCGACTTGTTCGATATTTTCTACCTCACGAGACTGGCTGGCGATGCCGAGCACACGCATGCCCATGTGTCGCATGGTGCGCGCCACGCCGGCACCGATGCTGCCGATGCCGAGCAGCAGCAGGGTTTTGCCGCGCAGTGAGCCGGCCGTTGAGCTGCGGCCGTCGTTGAACCATTGACGTCGTTGCTGGGCGTTATGATGGGCAATCACGTGGCGCTCGTAGGCGAGCGCGTG
>CAYZVI010000332.1:0-1409 GCA_964481695.1 uncultured Hydromonas sp.
CACAAAACACCTTGACCCAAGCGCCTTGTGGTTGTTTTTGCAATTTCGGAATCACGCGAAAGCGTGCATGTGCTGCAACCAAAGCAGTCAATAGCAAGGTAATGAGTTTATAGCCGACCACATTAATCGGCGAAGCATGCGGATCAAACCACTGCGCAATATCCGAGCTATATGCCCATGCTAAATGCAGGCCGGTTGCAATTTGTGCTGCCAGCGCAGTCATGCCGATGGGTTCGTATTTTTGCTCAAAGGCCAATAATTCACTCGCATCAAGCAAAGACCAAGCATGAGGGACAAAGCGAAACGCAATGATCAAATGACCACCAACCCAAATAGAGGCAGCCAACAAATGTAGAAACAACACCAATTCCACGAACGCCCTCTTATTATTTAATGGTTTTTCAATGTATCCGTTATTCTACGCTAATCAAGCACCTGTATCATTCGTCGTTTTATCTAAGCCGTGTTCAACCGCATAAACAGCCGCTTGCACACGAGAACTCAGGTTCAGTTTACGTAAAATACTTTGCACATGCACTTTGATCGTACTCTCGGCTACGTCCAAGCCGCGCGCGATGTGCTTGTTACTCACGCCTTTGGCAAGCCAAGCCAGGGTTTCTCGTTCTCGTGGCGTCAGCGATTCTATTTCAGCCGATGATTTATTGCTCTCTGGAGAGCGCAAGCGCGCCACCAGCTTCGTCGTCATCTCAGGCGATAGCACCGAATCACCATCCACAGCACGGCGAATGGATTGCAGCAAAAAGTCAACGTTAATGTTTTTGAGCAGATAACCACGCGCCCCAATACGCATACATTCGGTCAAATCTGCTCCGTCTTCTGATACGGTGAGCATCATCACTGCCAATTCGGGATGAATAGATAAAATTTGAGATAAAGCTTCTTTACCGTTCATAACTGGCATATCAATGTCCAGCAAAACCACATCCGGTTTGAGCTGAGTGACCAGTTTAATGCCCTCTAATCCGTCTGCGGCTTCGCCCACGATCTCAAAATCCTCTTGTCTTTGCAGCAAACTACGCAGGCCACTGCGAAATAGCGCATGATCGTCAATCAGTAGAATTTTGATATGAGAGGTTTGATTGTGTATTATATTCATAATGTTATATGTTCCTTCCCTGGCAATGTCAGCTCAACTCGAGTACCACGCCCTACAACTGAATCAATGCGTACGGTTGCGTGAACTCGCTGTGCGCGCTCCTGCATAATGGCCGTACCCACATGACGTGTTCGTTTATGCTCTAAATCTTCAGAAATAAAGCCTACGCCGTCATCTTCTATACTCATGGAAAAATCGCCCTGAGCATTACGATGCTGAATCTGAACGGACACACTTTGTGCATGCGCATGCTTACGCACATTCGATAGCGCTTCTTGTAAAATAAAAATCA
>CAYZVI010000333.1:0-1403 GCA_964481695.1 uncultured Hydromonas sp.
TTAGCAGGGAAGTGCCTTCGACCTCTCGGCCACGTCTCCTAATCTTGCACTGGTTGTACCTGAATGCAAAATAGACCGTGATTATAGTAAAAAACTCACTCTAAAGTCAATCAAATCGTGAGAAGCTGTTTGAAAGACTGTTTGTTTATCGCAATTTACAGAATAACGGTTAACAGCGCTTTGTCCTTACCCAGCATATTGGGGATTGACACAATGTGGCCGCCACCCGCGGCTTCTTGCACCGCGATACCTTCTTTGCGCATTTCATTGAGGGTGACAATCTGGTTGCCCGACGGGTGAATGATTTCCAGCGTGTCACCGACGCGGAATTTGTTTTTCACGTCAATCGTCGCCCAACCATCTGCATCCACGCTCATCACATCACCGACGTATTGACTGGTTTTCGCGCTGGAGTAGCCGGACACGTAGTTTTGCATTTCGTGTGATTGGTGACGCTCAAGGAAGCCGTCGGTATAGCCGCGATTGGCCAATCCTTCGAGTTCGGCGTACAGTTCTGGATTAAACGGTTTGCCCGCGAGCGCATCGTCAATCGCGCGACGGTAGGTCTGTGCGGTACGTGCAACGTAATAGAGTGATTTGGTACGGCCTTCGATTTTCAATGAGTCCACGCCAATTTTAATCAGCTTTTCCACATGCTGAATCGCTCGCAGATCTTTGGAGTTCATGATGTAGGTGCCGTGCTCGTCTTCCAAAATCGGCATCATCTCGCCGACGCGCGTGGCTTCTTCGATCAAGTAGGTTTTATTCGCCAGCGGATGGCGTTTGATCTCGGTTGATGAGAAGGCATCGTTGGCCTCGTCCCACGCTTTTTGCACGTCAAAGTTGATTTTCTGTACGTCGCCCGAAGCGGTATCGGCGGTGTCGTGCATTTTATAATCCCAACGACAGGAGTTGGTACACGTGCCTTGATTGGGATCGCGGTGATTGAAGTAGCCCGAGAGTAAACAACGCCCCGAATACGCAATGCACAATGCGCCATGCACGAATACTTCCAGCTCCATATCGGGGCACTCTTGGCGGATTTCGGCGATTTCGTCAATCGACAATTCGCGTGACAAGATGATGCGCGATACACCCATGCGTTGCCAGAATTTCACCGCTGCGTAGTTGACGGTGTTGGCCTGCACCGACAGATGAATTTCCATCTCTGGCCATTTATCGCGCACCATCATAATCAAACCCGGATCGGCCATAATCAGCGCGTCGGGCTTCATATTGATGACCGGCTCGATGTCGGCCATATAGGTTTTGATTTTGCTGTTGTGTGGCAATACGTTGGACGCCACGTAGAATTTTTTGCCGCGCGCGTGCGCTTCTGCAATACCCGTTTTGAGCGCGTCGAGTTTAAACTCATTGTTGCGTGCGCGTAGCGAGTAGCGCGG
>CAYZVI010000334.1:0-1399 GCA_964481695.1 uncultured Hydromonas sp.
AAGCCGTATTTGAACTCGGCGTACCGGTTCTGGGTATTTGCTACGGCATGCAAACCATGGCCGAGCAGCTCGGCGGCAAAGTAGAAACAGCTGAAGCACTCGGCAAACCGCGCGAATTTGGCTTTGCGAAAATCCGCGCGCGCGGTCATACGAAGTTATTTGACGGCATCCAAGACGAAACCAACGAACAAGGCCACGGTCTGCTGAACGTCTGGATGAGTCACGGCGACTCGGTCTCGCGCTTGCCGGAGGGTTTCACCTTGATGGCGGAAACCGACGCTTGTCCGATCGCAGGGATGGCGGATGAGACGCGCCATTTCTACGCGGTACAGTTCCACCCCGAAGTCACGCACACGATTCAAGGCGAAGCGATTTTAGCCCGCTTTGTCAAACAGATTTGCGGCGCGAAAGCCGACTGGGCGATGGGCGACTACATTTCCGAAGCGGTGGCAAATATACGTGCGCAGGTCGGCGACGAAGAGGTCATCCTCGGCCTGTCCGGTGGTGTGGATTCATCGGTCGCTGCTGCGCTGATTCACCGCGCGATTGGCGATCAGCTCACCTGCGTATTTGTCGACCACGGCCTGTTGCGCCTGAACGAAGGCGACATGGTGATGGACATGTTTGCCAACCATCTGGGCGTGAAAGTGATCCGCGTCGATGCGGTGGACGACTTTATGGGCAAACTCGCAGGCGTGACCGATCCCGAAGCGAAACGCAAAATCATCGGTAAAGAATTCGTTGAAGTCTTCAACGCCGAATCGCACAAACTCACCAGTGCCAAATGGCTGGCGCAAGGCACGATCTACCCCGATGTGATCGAATCGGCCGGTGGCAAACATGGGGCGAAAAAAGGCGCGCACAACATCAAATCGCACCACAACGTCGGCGGTCTGCCCGAAGACATGCACATGAAACTGCTCGAACCGCTGCGTGAACTGTTCAAAGACGAAGTGCGCAAGCTCGGCGTCGCACTCGGCTTGCCGCACGAAATGGTCTACCGCCATCCGTTCCCCGGCCCGGGTTTGGGCGTGCGCATTTTAGGTGAAGTGAAAAAAGACTACGCCGACTTACTGCGCCGCGCCGACGCGATTTTCATCGAAGAATTGCGCAACACCGTTGACCCCGAAACGGGCAAAACGTGGTACGACCTCACCAGCCAAGCTTTCGCCGTGTTTCTGCCGGTCAAATCCGTGGGCGTCATGGGCGACGGCCGCACCTACGAATACGTCGTCGCGCTGCGCGCCGTGCAAACATTGGATTTCATGACCGCGCACTGGGCGCACCTACCGTATGAGCTGCTCGGCAAAGTCTCCAACCGCATCATCAACGAAGTGCGCGGCATTAATCGTGTGGTTTACGATGTGTCGGGCAAACCACCCGCGACGATTGAGTGGGA
>CAYZVI010000335.1:0-1398 GCA_964481695.1 uncultured Hydromonas sp.
AAACCCTGCAAAAAAACGGCGTGATCGTCTACCCGACCGACTCCGGCTACGCGCTTGGCTGTCGGCTCGGTGATCGCGACGCGATGGAGCGGATACTGCAAATCCGCCAGATCGAACTGTCGCACCACCTCACGCTGGTCTGTCATGATCTGTCCGAGCTGGGACAATACGCGCAGGTCGATAATCGCCAATACCGCCTGCTCAAACAACTCACGCCGGGCGCATACACCTTCATCCTCGTGGCGACCAAAGAAGTCCCGCGCCGCACCCTCCATCCGAAACGCGCCACCATCGGCCTGCGTGTGCCCGATCATCCCGTGGTACAAGCGCTGTTGCGTGAGCTTGGCGAACCCATCCTCTCATGTACGCTTATGCTGCCGGACGAAGACGTACCACTGTCCGATGCCGACGACATCGCCGAGAAAATCGGCAAACGCGTCGATCTCATCATCGACTCCGGCCACTGCGAACCCGAATCCACCACCGTGCTGGATTTGACCAGTGATGAGATTGTCGTGGTGCGGGAGGGGAAAGGTTCAATTGCTCATTTGAAGTGAAATAAAACGCTCCAACCATTTTTCTGCAATCACTTTTAACTAACGATAATATAAATCTGATGAACGCTACAACCATACACACACTCGCACGAGCCACACAAGATGGCTCCATCCCGTTTCCTGAAATTGTTGATCGCTTAATAGAGGAAGGTGTTGAGTACTATCTTGTTGATTACCGCACCCTTCAGCTTACCTTTTATGGCGCAGTGGGCGGTGTGGTTGTTGCGCCTTTGACGTTTGAGGGTTTGCCCGAAGTTGGCGAGTCTTTTGATTTGGTTGCTCTTCGAGCTGCAATCCACGATAGCCAAACCAAGGGACAAAAGTTCCGCGATTTTTGCGCACGCGCCATGCGTGCGGGCGTTCAGTCGTATTACGCGTTTCTCAGTGGTCAACGCGTGATGTATTTGGGGCGGCAGGGTGATCAGCACATCGAGTGGTTTCCAGGCGCAAAACCTGCCGAATAAATAGGATGTGCCAACGGCGTTTGTACTCTGCTAACTATTTTTAAAAAAGCGAGGGTATTGGCGTGCGTAGGGGCGGGTTTGAAACCCGCCCCTACCGTATTTAAATGACGCAGAGCGTTATGCTTCCAGCGCCTGCGCAAACTCAATCAATAATTGAATACTGACATTGCCGTTCCATTCGTTGCGCTGCATTTGGTACGCGGCGTGGATCGGCGAAGGCATTTCCTGTGCGTGGAAAAACCAAATCGCGCTGTGTGTGCCCGCTTCATTGCGCAGGGTGAGTTTGAGGTGCGCGTCTTTTAAAATCCGCTGATCAACGATCTCAAATACGCCTTCAAACAGCGGTGGGGCGAAGCCTTGTCCCCAGACTTGGGCAT
>CAYZVI010000336.1:0-1395 GCA_964481695.1 uncultured Hydromonas sp.
GCAAAGCGCAGCGGATTGGCATAAGTCACCCATTGCAATGCGGTTGGCATATTTTTGACCGGTGTCATCAGCCCGGACAGCAACATCAGCGGCATGAGTAGCACAAAGCTGTACAGCATCGCCTGCTGCATATTCGCGGAGATCGCCGAGATGGCCAAGCCCAAGCCTACAGAAGATATGGTGAAAACAATGAGTCCGAGATACAAGGTCAGCACCGAACCAGCAAATGGAATTTTGAACCAAAAAATAGCGACCAGCAGCACCAGCGTGGACTGAGCCAAACCAATCGCGACGGAGGCCAATGCCTTGCCGGCCATAATTTCGTACGGCGACATTGGTGTCACCATTAGCATGTCAAATGTCCCCTGCTCGCGTTCGCGCGCGACGGACAATGCGGTCATCAGCAGCGTTTGCAAAAAAGCCAGCGAAGCAATGAGCGCAGGAATGATGTTCCAACGCGATTCTAAATTCGGGTTGTACCATGAACGCGTTTCGATCTGAATGCCTGTGGTGCGAGCGCCATGCTCCTCACGCCATTGTTGATTAAATTTACCCACCACTGAGCTGACATACTGCGCCGCCATGCCTGCGGTGCTGGAATTACGCGCATCCAAGATAATTTGAATCGATGCGTTTTGCCCGCCGATCAATTGCCGTTCAAAATCAGCCGGAATCTGAATTGCCATCAAAGCTTTTTGATTATCAATCGGCTCGGCGATCTGATGGGCATTTTGCAGCGAGGCGACTCGGTGAAACACACCCGTACTGTCCAAATGCGATAAAAACTCATTCGACGATACACTGTGACTTTGATCCACCACCACATACGGCACATCGTTCAGATCAAACGTCGCCGCATAACCATACAACATACTCTGTATGAACACCGGCGCAAATAAAACAATACGACTGGCCGGATCCTTAAAAATCACCTTAAACTCTTTTTGCATCAGGTTAAAGATGCGCATGAACGTGGCATAAATAACAGACATGGCAACCTCATTGATCCAATTGTTTGCGGGTAAAGCGTAACGCCAACCCCAGCAATAAAACCGACTGTACGATCAAAATCGCGCAATCCTTGATAATCTGTGACCAGATATTACCGGCCAAAAATAAACTTTTAATCAATTCCATAAAATGCGTCGCCGGGAAAATCTGGCTGACCACCTGAATTACCATCGGCACATTGCGCAGGTCAAACATAAACCCCGACAACATCAACGCGGGCATAAAGCTGACAATCAGCGCCACCTGACTGGCCAAAAATTGATTTTTGGTCACCGATGAAATCAGCAAGCCCAACCCCAACGAGGCCATTAAATACAAGATACTGGAAAATAAAATAATCCATATCGAGCCGAGAATCGGGACTTGGAACAAAAACCGCGCGGC
>CAYZVI010000337.1:0-1369 GCA_964481695.1 uncultured Hydromonas sp.
ACAATATCATTTTCATTCAATAATGGATACAACTCCGGCAAACGCGCGTCAATGTACTCCAGCGCGGCCGCATAGCCTGCGACATTGCGTCGATGACCATAGGATGAATCAAAATCAACAAAGTTGGTGAACACGATGGTGTTGTCCTGCGCCACACGCACCGCGTTCAGCGTCGCGTCAAACAACTCGGGCAGTCCCGTGGCTTTGACTTGCTGCGTGATGCCCATGTTGGCATAGATATCGGCGATTTTGCCGATGGAGACCACGTCGCCGCCACGTTCCTCCACGAGTTTTTGCAATACCGTTGGCGCAGGCGGCTCAACCGCGTAATCGTGGCGATTGCCCGTGCGTTCAAATTCCCCGACGCGCTCACCGATGAATGGCCGCGCAATCACCCGACCGATGTTGTAGTCATTCAGCTCTTCGCGCGCGATTTGACACAGCTCGTACAAACGCTCCAAACCAAAATGGCCTTCATGCGCAGCAATTTGAAACACCGAATCCACCGAGGTGTAGAAAATCGGCTTGCCGGTGCGAATATGCTTCTCACCCAGCTCATCCAAAATCACCGTGCCGGATGAGTGGCAATTACCCAGATAGCCGGGCAACTGCGCACGCGCCACGATGCGATCAAGTAATTCCTGCGGGAACGAATTGGTTGTATCATGGAAATACCCCCAATCGAACAGCACCGGCACGCCCGCCATTTCCCAGTGGCCGGATGGGGTGTCTTTGCCCGATGAAATTTCCGCAGCATGACCAAACGCACCGATGATCTCGGCTGTTGAATCCAAACCCGACGGGAACTGCCCCGTCGCGTCGGCATTGGCGCGTGCCAAACCCAGCGCAGTCAGATTCGGAATATGCAATGCGCCGGTACGCACGGTGTTACCATACAAAGCGCCGTATTGTGCAGCGCGTTGGTCGCACTCCCCGCGTGCGCAGGCCTGCGCAATATGGCCGAGCGTATTCGCGCACGCATCGCCGAATTGATCTGCGTCCGGCGTTGCACCGATGCCGAATGAATCCAGCATGAGGATGATGGCTCGTTTCATCGCGTCTCCTGATTGTTCTTTTGATATGAATCCATTTTACCGAATGATCTGATAAATTTCTGGCGTCGGCGTGTACAGCTGCTCATCAATGGTGACGGCTTGGAGGAAGGCCTGTGCTGCTTGCTGCCACGCGGCTTCGTCTTTGGCATGAATCACGGCCAGTGGCGTTTGCGTATCGACGTTTGTACCCAATGGCAATACTTGATCGAACCCTACACGCAGGTCAATCACGTCGGTCGCCACGCGACGACCGCCACCCAAGCCGATCACGGCAATGCCCACGCTGCGCGTATCCATCGCGCGCAAAATACCGG
>CAYZVI010000338.1:0-1367 GCA_964481695.1 uncultured Hydromonas sp.
TTGGCTAACTTAAAATCAGCCGCTTAACTGTCCGTTAAAACGAGGGCAGATCAAGGTGACCTCAAAAGTATGTGGATCTAATGCTTTCACACCCAATGATACGGGTTTGGCCTTCCCATCCAAAACGGCTTGTGCATTCACGACATGCGCATCTGCCAAATAAGAGCCATAAGGAGATGCCGTCTTTGGATCGGTCACTCGCTGCCAGCTATAAACAAAGTCTTCCGCTGTGACCGGATCGCCGTTACTCCATTTAGCGTTATCACGCAGCTTGAATGTCCATACTTTAAAATCTTTGTTTTCCCAAGAAGTCGCTACACCCGGTGCAATTTTGCCGTCTTTACCCACGATGACTAAGCCTTCGAGTAATTGGCGTTCAATGTTGTCCTCTGGTACCCCACTGCTTTTCGCTGGATCTAAGGTTTCTGGCTCTGTACCATTGTTGATAACCAAAGTGGCTTTATTCGCAGGCAAATTCGCTGCTACGCTACCTGCCGCTTTACCATCCGTTTTTTGTCACCGCCTCCGCAAGCGGTCAAACCCAAAGCCAATGCAATTGCTGCTGTTAAAACCCCTATTTTTAATTCATACCGCATTTTTCTCTCCTTTGTAAAGGTTTTTCATTTTGTGAATCAATACATTTAACCAATGTAAACTTTGTGCAACCGTAATATCAAACAACTTTTTAAAACATAATGACAGTTTGTAAAAAATTGGAATATTTGTCAACTTTACATCAAGAGTATTTTGATGCTCTTTTTGATAAAACTGCTAACGTAAAGCTGCGATTTTATTTGCAGCCTTCTGACTAACCGCTTCAATGACCGCAAATCGAGGCGCATTAAAGAAGTCTTCGGACTGATTTGAGGATAGTTCGCCCTGAACCTCTGTGGATTCATCATGCGTTATATGAATTCGCCAGTCAGGCTTTGGCAAAGCGCCCTGAGCTTTATCCGCCCACTCGATAACCGCAATGTTTTGGTCATTCAGGGTTTCTTCAAAACCAGCCGAATACCATTCACGCGGATCGGATAAACGATATAAATCAAAATGATGCAAAGTTTTAGCCTGAGCAGAATCAGGCAAATCATAGCTTTCCAATAAGGTATAAGTTGGGCTTTTGACCTTGGTGTCTAAGCCAAGCGCTCGAATTAGATGACGGGTAAAGGTGGTTTTCCCTGCCCCCAAATCGCCAGAGAGAAAAACCAAATCACCCGCACACAATTGTTTTGCCAAATTATGCGCCAGCTGCTCTGTGGCCTGCTCATTTTCCAAGCGTAAAGTTAGAAACATTGTCATTATTGTTCACCACATTTTAGAACGACTATTCAGAATTTTTTACTATTTTATTTGAAAGGATAAACTAT
>CAYZVI010000339.1:0-1357 GCA_964481695.1 uncultured Hydromonas sp.
GTTAGTTTAAAGGGTTCTACTTTTAGGTGCTGGCTTTTTTAGGGGGTATTACCGGCCATTTGTTATGCCACAAACTCTATGTTTAGCGTAATGCTGATAAATTAAATCAATTCGATTATCTTTCTTGGTGCCTATTACATTACCATTTTGATAAGTGTAAAAATCCGTACCCAGCGATGATATTTTTTCTAGACCTGTTTCACTTATCTGATTGTCAAAGAGTGAATTACCTAAAAAATCATTGGGACTCTGCGGTAGGTTTAACATAGCTGCTAATGTGGGCGCGAGTCTGAGCGAGTTTGTATATTGAGCATCCATCTGTTTGGGCAGCATGTGTGTTGGAGAGTTTATGAGCAATGGGATTTGATCAACAAAATACAGTGATTCTTGTGTATCTGCGTCAAACAGTGCTTTGTATGGCTCTTCTGGAAATGTTGCATGGTCAGCGGTAACAAGGAGTATTGTATTTTTTGCTAGTTTTGAGGATTTGAATTTGGCAAGAAAATTCCCAAATGCTTTATCCATATTATGGAAACGATTGAGAACTATATTGTTACCCCCTTGGTACGCACTTGCGCACATTTTGCCGTCAAGAAACGCATGGGTAGAGTTTAGGTAGGTGGCAATAAAAAACGGGGCATTGTTGTGTTTTGCCTTGGTCTTGTTTACCGTGACATCGATCACATATTGTAACCCTTCAAATGCAGATTCTGCTGACAGATGACCGCCCTCTTCACAAACTGGAATGTTATTTTCAACCTCATCTCGCGTATAAAAATCAGTAAATCCAAAGGTTTTTAATCCGGAATGTATTTGGTTTTCACTATCGTCTGTAGAATAAAACACTGTATGGTAGTTGTCCTTATTTAATAAGCTAATTATGCTATCCGCTTGTATGTTCTTAAGAATTTCAATATTTTGGCTTAGCTCGCTATTTTTGTTTCGATCGACCTCAGGAAAAGTTGAGCTTAGTTGTCCATACAGACCTCGATAAGTCGCTGCAGTATGATTGTAGTAATTTTGTATGCTTAATGTTTGGGGTGACGGTTGATTTGCAAATTGTTGAAGATTAGGCATGAGCGGTTCGCCACCAGAAGAATACGTGAGTAGCTTGGACGAGAATCCTTCAATGAATAGTAATATAACGTTATTTTTACCTGAATTAGGTTCAATCTGGGGCGGAGAACTTTGATAAATTATTGATTTCTCCCTAGATCCTTGTTGATTCTGGGGTGTACATAATAAGTTATTTATAATTTTTGTACGACTGTGCTGGTAGACCTCTCCAAAAAAATTGGTTACTGGGGTAATACCCCCTAAAAGGGCGGCATCTAAAAGTAGAATCAACACAAGTCCT
>CAYZVI010000340.1:0-1342 GCA_964481695.1 uncultured Hydromonas sp.
AAGGCGCGCGTGCGTTCACCTACTGGATCGCTTTGGAAATCGACAAAGAATTGTCACATCCGGACGAAGCGGTACGCAAAGCGGCAGCGGACAATGTTGCCTTATTGACTCCGATCATCAAAGCATTCTTGACCGACAATGCGTTTGAGTGTACCAACCACGGCGTGCAAGTCTTCGGTGGTCACGGCTTTATCGCTGAAAACGGCATGGAACAATACGTGCGTGACGCGCGCATCACTCAGCTGTACGAAGGCACCAACGGCGTTCAGGCTTTGGACTTGTTGGGTCGTAAAGTGCTGGGTGACATGGGCGCGAAACTGCGTGCATTCGGCGCCGAGGTGCAAAAATTTGTCGAAGACAACGGCGTGGACGCGAAAATGCAAGAATTCGTCAATCCATTGGCCGACATCGGCGACAAAGTACAAAAACTCACCATGGAAATCGGCATGAAAGCCATGCAGAACCAAGACGAAGTAGGCGCGGCCTCCGTACCGTACCAACGCGTTGTGGGGCACTTGGTGTTCTCATACTTCTGGGCGCGTATGGCGAAAATCGCCTTGGACAAACAAGACCAAGACGACTTCTACAAAGCCAAATTGGCAACCGCACGTTTCTACTTTGCCAAATTGCTGCCGGAAACCGCAGGTTACATCCGTCAAGCGCGTGCTGGCGTAGCGAGTTTGTACGAGATGCAGGACAATTGGTTCTAATTACGAACTAAAGCGGTCTGTTTCAGTGATTTTAACGTGCGTCGGTTGAAAAAATTAACTTGCAGTCAACCGAACGTACGTTAGAATACTTATGTGCGGCGTGTACTCACGTTCACATACATGCTGAAATTGGACTATTGATTTAGATTGATGTTTATGTGGCATATATACAAACCCTATGCCTCACACAAGGAGACTGAAATGAAGGTATTGAATAAAATTGCTTTGGCTGTCGCTGCATTCGCTGTATCGGGCGTGGCATTGGCTGATCCGACCGGCGTATGGCGCACCATCGACGACAAAACGGGCCAAGCCAAATCATTGGTGAAAATCACCAACGAAGGTGGCAAATACGTAGGCCGCATCCAACAAGTACTGAGCGGCAACGTCTGCGATGCTTGCGAAGGCAACTACAAAGGTAAAAACTTGGCGGGTGTAACCGTATTGTGGGGCGTGAGCTCCGAAGGCGGTAACAAATACGGCGGCGGTACCATCATGGATCCTAAAAATGACAAGCGCTACAGCGTGTCTTTGACCGATAACGGCAGCACCATGACCGTTCGCGGCTATGTCGGCATCAGCGCATTGGGTCGTAATCAAACGTGGCAACGCGTTCAATAATGTTGCGGTAA
>CAYZVI010000341.1:0-1331 GCA_964481695.1 uncultured Hydromonas sp.
TAGCGGCGTACATACCAGCTTTGTATTAAGAAAAGTCGTCAACAAAACAGCGGTGACTCTATTGTGATTAGCAGCGGTCTGAATGACCATAAGTCTTTTGGGCAGACCACCTCATCATTATCTATCTTTTTTTGATAAAATAAAGAACTATGAAGATTACAATGACTGTCGAACAGGCTAGTATGAAATACATCCAGCGTGTTGATTCATCATTGTCAGCAATTAATGTAAACCCCCACAGTAAGATGCCCAGCAGTATTAACGATAATACTTGTACAACGGTTTGTGAGTGTTTATCAAATAATTTACTGAAGCCGTCTATCAGTACTTCGACACTCATCTGTATCATCTCCTTGCTTCATTGAGCGTTAGGTGCGTTCAATCAAGTATGCTAATTAGATAAGCAGATCAAGCAATCTAAAAAAAATATTGTTGTGATGGCAAAAAATTTTCTTTCATTAGCATATAAGGGTGTAAGTGTTGAACGGAGGGTCTTGACTCAAACTAGCAAGGCATGACAAACGCAATGGAGCACTAAGCAACATACTCTACTTTGTTTATGTCAACCATACAGGTTAGGACAGATGTTATGAATAATAACCGTTCAATATGCTCGCGGATTTTAGATTCTCTTCCTGACAGTGATTTAAAGCGATTGTATAGCTACGGCAAGCTGTTAGCCGCACGCCATCCTCACAGTTTGCTATCAGGTGAGGATATTGTGCATATTGCTATTGAACAGACGCTTTCCTTGGAACGTCCGTGGAATCAGAGCAAGTGCCCGTTGTTGTATGCACATTTAGCAGGTTGCATGAGAAGTATTGCTTTTAATGCTTCGGTTCGCATTCGTGAAAGCTCTTATATGGAGACGGATGATTATACGGATATTAATGTATCCGGTGAAATGACTTATGAAAATGCTGAAAATCTCTTGATTCTACGAGAGCATATTGATGGGTTTATCAGTTTTGTTTCTCAACGGACTCCTGAATTAACACCGCTTGCGATTGCAATAGTGAAGGAAGAGATTTCTAAAAATCAAGAATTGGCAAAATACTTACAAAAAGACGTTACAGTTATTAACAATGACAAGAAAAGGTTGAAGCGTCTATATGAAAAATATGCACAGGAGGTGTAGAATGGGGATTTATTTGTTAAATCAACCTGTTGCTCTATCACCTGTTTTGTTAAGGTTTTGTGGAATGGAGCAACGTTTTGTTTTATCAGTAAATGCTGTAGAGTCTGAGAATGGGAATAAGTGTGACTCGTTAGTAAGAACTAGTCGTTTAGTTATGAGTGAATCAAACAAATTAACAGGGCATGAGATAATT
>CAYZVI010000342.1:0-1318 GCA_964481695.1 uncultured Hydromonas sp.
TGAAAAAATAATTGTAAGGAATTATTGATATGGCAAAAGCTGCAAATAGCGCCGCCGCTCGCGCGCGCAAGAAAGTGAAAAAGAACGTAGCCGACGGCATTTTGCACGTCCACGCTTCTTTTAACAACACCATCATCACCATCACCGATCGCCAAGGCAATGCATTGTCATGGGCGACTGCCGGTGGCGCGGGCTTTAAAGGCTCTCGTAAGTCAACTCCGTTCGCAGCTCAGGTTGCGGCTGAAGCGGCTGGTAAAGTGGCTCAAGAATACGGCATCAAAAATCTGGAAGTTCGCATCAAAGGCCCAGGCCCAGGTCGTGAATCTTCAGTTCGTGCGATGAACGCGTTGGGTATCAAAGTAACATCGATTCAAGATGTGACTCCAGTACCACACAACGGCTGCCGTCCACCGAAACGTCGTCGTATCTAATTGATTTTGTTTGACAATTGCGTAATCGCAGAGTAAAATTTGCGATTGCGCTTTTGTTTTGGTTGCTTGATGGCGCAGTTTTCAAGCAAAAATCAAGCGATCAGCTTCTCCGTTGAGTGCTTTTATTGAGTATTTTGCTTAATAAAGGTCTCGACATCGTGTAGTTCAGTTGTTCTATCTTTTTTAAGACCACTGTTTTGCCAACTTTTTGGTAAAACGTGCGCGTACAGAGTGCGCGTATAAACATAAGGGAAATATCGTGGCACGTTATATCGGTCCAAAGGCCAAGCTGGCCCGCCGTGAAGGCACAGATTTATTCTTGAAAAGTGCACGTCGCACTTTAGACTCAAAATGCAAAATTGAAACCAAACCCGGTCAGCACGGCGCGAAATCAGGCGCTCGTACTTCCGACTACGGTGTTCAGTTGCGTGAAAAACAAAAACTCAAACGTATGTACGGTGTTTTGGAACGTCAATTCCGTCGTTATTTTGCAGAAGCAGATCGTCTGCGCGGTAATACCGGTGAATTGTTGGTTCGTTTGCTGGAACAGCGCTTGGATAACGTCGTTTATCGCATGGGTTTCGGTTCTACTCGCGCCGAAGCGCGTCAATTGGTGAGCCATAAAGCGATCACTGTGAATGGTCAAGTAGCCAATATTCCTTCTATCCAAGTTCGTCCAGGCGACGTCATTGGCGTGACTGAAAAAGCGAAAAAGCAAGTCCGTATCGCTGAAGCATTGCAGTTGGCAGAGCAAGTAGGCATGCCTTCTTGGGTTTCTGTAGATGCGAAGAAAATGGAAGGTGTCTTCAAAGCAACGCCGGATCGTTCTGACGTGGCACATGATGTGAACGAACACTTGATCGTTGAGTTGTACTCACGTTAATCAA
>CAYZVI010000343.1:0-1311 GCA_964481695.1 uncultured Hydromonas sp.
GGGTTCGCAGGCATGTTGGCAGCATTGCTCATCATGTCTTTTTACTCCGTTGTGGTTGGTTGGGTATTCACTTATGTGGGTAAAGGTTTAACCGGAACCTTGTTATCCGATGATAAAACCCATTTAGCAGAGTCATTTGGCAGTATGGTGGGCAATCCAACCACTTCACTACTCATGCAGTGGCTGGTACTGCTCGTGGTGGGTGGCATTTTGCTACTGGGCGTTACCAAAGGTATCGAAGCGGTCACTAAAAAATTGATGCCATTGTTATTCGTATTACTCTTGATCGTTGCACTTACCAGCTTGTCACTGCCAAACTCAATGGCTGGGGTGAAGTTTTTATTCTTACCGGATTGGAGCAAAATCAATGCCACCGTGATTTTCACCGCACTTGGTCTGGCATTTTTCAAGCTCTCGCTCGGTATCGGCTCCATGATGATCTACGGCAGCTATTTCCGCTCGGAGCAAAATATCCCGAAAACCGCATTGACCGTGATGTTGGCTGATTTGACTGTATCGCTGTTGGCCGGTTTGGCGATTTTCCCTGCGGTATTCTCCTTTGGGTTCAATCCGGCGGGTGGCCCGAGCCTGTTGTTTAAAACCATTCCGGCGGTGTTCGTGCACATGCCTTTGGGTCAAATTCTCGGCGCGGTATTTTTCATCCTGACCGCAATGGCCGCGATTGGCGCCATGCTCTCCATTGTAGAAGTGCCGGTTGCCGTCCTGCATGAGCGTTTAAACTGGACACGCGCCCGTTCGATTTTGGCAGTGATGTTGGTATTGCTACTGCTGGGTGGATTGTGTGCTCTGTCGAACAATTCGCTTGCAGATGTCAAATTGTTTGGAACCACTATTTTCGATGCCTTTAATTTTGTTGCCAGCAAATTAATGATGCCGTTGTGCGGTTTAGCCACATGTCTGTTCGTCGGTCTACATTGGAAAAAGGCGGATTTTATTCAGGCGATTAGCAATAACGGCAAACTGAACAATACGGGATTACTGGAAAAATTGTATTTTATTGTAACTAAAGTTTCACCCTTATTGATTGTCGTAATTTTAATCTACGGTCTACTACATCAGTAATATGTAACACTTGATTACAAAAAATTTAAATAAGGGTGCACATAGACACCCTTATTATTCAATAACAGATAGGTACTTACTTTGTATCATTAGAATGGTTAGATACTGAGGTCGTGGAATATTGTACACACTCACAGGCCTGCTCCCATTCCAACCAGTCATCGCCAAACAGCTCCACCGGATGCGGCGTGCGTTCAGAGCCATTGCCACAAGCCAACTCATTTTTAG
>CAYZVI010000344.1:0-1308 GCA_964481695.1 uncultured Hydromonas sp.
TCGGCGGATTTGTACGCCGCGATGCCGCCGCTGATGCCTAAAAGGATGTGTTTCATGGGCTGCTTAGATCAATGAGTTGAGCGGCGGATGGATGGCGTCATCAATCTGCTGAACCATCTGCTCAATGCGCTGAGTGGATTCGAGCTGGGTGCTGTTGTGCAAATTGAGTTGCAGCAATTCGTTGGCAATTTGCAAGGCGGCAAATACCGCGATTTTGTCGTGGCCGGACAAACCCATTTGCTGATGAATCGTGGTCATTTTTTTATCGACCAGCGCGACGGAGGCCAGCAATGTCGCTTTTTCATCCGACGTGCACAGCAGGGTGTAACTGCGCCCCAAAATATTGACGTTTAGTGTTTCTTTTTGGCTCATTCGTCCTCCGAAGTAACCGAGTCAGATTCTGCCGAACCGTCGCTCAAGCGCGCGATCACCCGATCAATACGCGCTTGTGCGGTATTCATGCGCTCTTGCAGCGCCCGCTTTTCATGCTCCAAATGCTGAACGCGCTCGCGCAATTGGCGGTTGTCTTCCTGCAGTTGGCGCACGAAGTCCAAAAGTGTTGCCAATTTGTCTTCTAAAAGTTGAATCAGTTTGAGCATGGTCGAGGTCAAAAAATAAGTAAAAAACAACAATCTCAACGGCTTACGAGACTATCTGCCAATTCTACTCGAATTTGCCCACACACACCGCAAAATCTGGCGGATTTTAAAAGATTGATTTTTGACAGGCAGTCCATTACAGTGTCGGTATTCTACGAGTGTCATAGTTAATCACTATGGTGAAACAGGGAAACTGGAGGCGATGAGCGTTGATCCGATGCGTTTATTCAACGATTTCATTCGCGTAACCATGCTGCACCCGCAACGGTAGATTTCATTGCACAGCCCCATTAAAGGGCACGCACGAACGTTTGGCAATCCACTGTAAACAAAATCCTCGCGCCACGCGCGATGCATTGATTCGTTTATGGGAAGGGGCAAACAGGGGAAATCAGCCCGGAGACCGGCTCATAGAACTGCCGAAGGCTCCAATGACTAAAAACCACGAGTCTTCAAATCGTAAACCCTATGCCTTGCGGGTTGCTTGGCCAAGGACAGCAAAAATGAACAATACATACCCTTCGACAGGGGTATCTGCGCGTGCGCGTCATCAACGCCACGGCTCGCAGATGCCTGCTCATTCCTCTAATTTTTCCGTGCAATTGAGTTTGGTTTTGGCTTTATCGGCCTACTCGGTACACGCATGGGCGCAAGAAAGCGCGCCTGACGTCGTCACCTCTGCAGCGCGTACTTCGCAGGTTGTGACCGA
>CAYZVI010000345.1:0-1306 GCA_964481695.1 uncultured Hydromonas sp.
TTAGCAATACCGTAAACTCTAATTTACAGTGCAACTGAAATAGGGAAGGTTACAAACCCATGTACATCCTGCACGCCCTGATACCCTAAGCGTTTGAGTGCGTTACTCATAACCGCATTGCTCATAATGGCTGTCTTGCCACCATTCATAGAGGGGAATAGATAGCGGCCACCGCCTGTGATTTTGCGCAGTTCTTTGAGCCTGTCTATGGCTTGTGTGGACAGTGGCACATAATGCTCAGTACGCATTTTCATACCATAACGCCGCCCGTCTGGTTCTACTTCATCGGCGGGGATAATCCACAATGCCCGTTTAAAGTCTATATCACTCCAGCGTGCGCCGATCAGCTCACCATGACGCACAAAAGTAAGCGCAATAAGTTGTAAGCCTATGCGTGAATGTGGTTCGTTTAGCCCGTCTATTGCTCTCAGTAGCTCCCCTACCTTGTCCAGTGTTACATGTGGATGGTGCTCAGTTTTGACCTTTGGCACAATGCTACCCACCAGCACACCGGCCAGCGGATTATGCGGTATCAATCCATGCAGTTCAGCATGGGCGAATATCGCACGGCACGCCTGAAACATTTTGCGGGCGGTTTCGGGGATTCCTTTTTCAAAGGCTATGACTTTAAATACATTCAGGATGGTAGGCTTGTCGGTCAGGTGAGCTATGGGATAGAACCCCAGTGCAGGCAATAGGTGGTTTTCGATTTTCTGCCATTGTTTCGGGGCGTGGTTTTTGTCTGCTTTCATGCTCCACACCGTGAACCAATCGCGTGCGACCGTTTCAAACGTTGCCCCCAGCTCCATAGCCTTTTTAATTTTCGATTCTTTGCGCTCAATACTGGGGTTTTTGCCCTGCTCGATCAACTCCGCCATACGGGCACGCTCCAGCCGCGCCTCTTTTAGTGACACAGCGGGATATTTCCCCAAAGAAAGCATATCGGCCTTACCACCATAGCGAAAACGGTAATACCAAATCTTTGAACCGTTTGGCATGACATACAGCACCAAAGAATTGCCATCGGCTAAGTTGTACTTCTTTTCAGCGGGTTTAGCATTTTTAATGATCGAATCGGTCAGTTTCATGGTGTGAGTAAGTAAAAAAGCACCAAAATAAAAAACTTGCCAAGCTAAAGCCTTATTTGTAGCGGCTTTGCGGGGCGCTGTGAGTAAGTTGTAAGGTTGTGAGTAAGTAAAAACCCGATTTCATTATAAACTTACTCACAAACTTACTCACAATTTAAATTAAAACGGTAATACCCCCTAAAAAAGCCAGCACCTAAAAGTAGAACCCTTTAAACTAA
>CAYZVI010000346.1:0-1298 GCA_964481695.1 uncultured Hydromonas sp.
CTTCGTCAAACGCTAATTTCGGACCGGTGGAAATGATGAGGTAGTCGTAGTTGATTGACTGCCCGTCGTCCAGCTCCAAGCGATTTTCTTCTGGATGTACGCGTTTCACACCGACACCGATGAAATCGATATTGCGGCGGTTCAGGTAAGTACCTGCATCCAGTTCGATTTCTTCGCGCTTGCGCCAATTAACCGCAACCCAAGGATTGGATGGCACAAAGTGGAATTTCGGATTGTTCGATACGACGGTGATTTTATCTTCTTTGCGTGCGTGATGACGCATGTCATAGGCCATGGTCATGCCACCCAAGCCTGCACCGATAATGACGATGTGTGCCATTGTTGTCTCCTGATTTTTTGATGGGTATGTATTGTTTTCCGATACGTGCGCTGTATGGCGAACCTCAGACGATGTAAGCGTACGCCTTTTGATAGGTCAAAATCAAGAGATATTTTGATTGTTTAGCAAATTAATTGAATAGTTAAATAGATTTCGGTAAAAAACAGAGATTTTGGTAATAAAATAATAATTATTAGGGCATGGTAAGTTTTTGAGGCAATTGTTGAGTTTGAGCCAATCCGTTAAATTTCGGCTGGATCCACTTCAATCAGCCAGGTCAAGCGAGATTTTTGTGCGATCAATTGTGCTTGCCATAGTGGTAAAAATGCTTGTAAGCGTGCGCGTGAGCTGCATTCGAGCAAGACCTGCGCTCGCTCGCTGTGCTTGACGCGCATCATGGGCATCGGCACGGCGGCGTTGACCACGATGCTCGAGAACTCGCTGTAATCGCTTATGAGTTGCAAAGCCAATTCACGCGCACTCTGGGCGAAAGCGTGTGCCTGCTCATACGCATCCGCGCCGACTTGCAGCAAGGCGTGCGCGCCGAATGGGGGCAGTGTCAGCTCGCGTCGTACGTTTAACTCCTCAACGGCAAAATCGGTGAAACGATGGGCCAACAAATGTCGCCAAATCGGGTGATCGACAAAGCGACTTTGAATCAGCACTTGTCCGGCGAATTGCCCGCGTCCGGCGCGACCGATGACCTGTTGCAACTGTGCGAATAGTTTTTCAGGCGCACGATAATCCTGTGCAAAAAGCCCACTGTCGGCATCCAGCACGCCGACCACGGTCAGGTTTGACCAGTCGTGGCCTTTGGCCAAAATTTGCGTGCCGATGACGATGTCGATTTCGCCATCGTTGATCTGTTTTAGCTGTCGCTCCAGCTCGCCTTTATTGCGCGTCGAATCCGCGTCTAAACGCAGCACACGCGCGTTTGGCCAGCGTGTTTGGATGGTTT
>CAYZVI010000347.1:0-1286 GCA_964481695.1 uncultured Hydromonas sp.
GGTGCGCTCGGTAGCCCTGTGTTGCAATACCTTGTCGGTGCAGGCGTGGGTCACCTCATCATCGTTGATCCCGATGTCGTGCAGTTGTCCAATTTGCATCGGCAGCCGTTACACGATGAGGGGCAATTGGGTCTGTTTAAGGTTCACAGTGCCGTTGAGCGCTTGCACGCGCTGAACTCCACCATCCGCCTCACACCGCATGCCGTCGCGCTTACGCCGGATAATGCGCCGGACTGGGTGGCGCAAGCGGATGTGGTGCTCGACTGCGCGGATAGCTTCGCCGTGTCCTATACCTTGTCGGACGAATGCCTCCGACAGAGCAAACCCTATATTTCCGCCTCGGTGCTGGGGATGAGCGGTTACGTCGGTAGCTTTTGCCAGCGTGCGCCGTCATTGCGCGCGGTGTTTCCGCAGATTCCCGCGCAGGCCACCACATGCAGCGAAGCGGGTGTGATGGGGCCGGTCGCCGCGACTTTGGGCAGCATACAGGCGCAGATGGCTTTGGCGGTGCTGTTGGGGCAGCAGCCCTCGCCTTTGGGTTTGATGGTGTCGGTGGATTTATCCAGCTACGAATTTCGCCGTTTTCGCTTTGACCTTGCGTCCGAGCCGGACGGTGTGGATTATCCATTCATTGGCCGCACGAGCATTTCGCTCGATGATTGCGTGATTGATCTGCGCAGTGCGGACGAAAGTGCCGAACTGTGCGTACCGCACGCCACGCGCGTATTGCCATATGAATGGGAGCAATGGCTGTGCGCCTATCTGTCACAATCTGCGCGCAGGGACGCGCAGCGGCTCATCCTCGCCTGCCGCAGTGGCTTACGCGCATGGCGCGCGGCGGATGCGGCGCGTGCGCATTGGTCTGGCCCCATTCATTTATTCGCGGTGGGCGAAAGCCCGCCGACGGCTTAGGCAAAAACAAAGGGCAATGATAGAATGAGCGCCATATTCCTTTTTACGCGAAATTAAATCTGTCATGCCTCAGCCATCTATCCAGCAGCCCACCGCTTTACCCGAACCTTCCGCCGCGCAAATATTGCGCTCGCAAACGCTGAACCGCCTCATCCAGCAGAAAATCGCCGATAACGGCGGCTGGCTGCCGTTCGATGCCTATATGAATCTGGCGCTGTACACGCCGCAATTGGGCTACTACACCAACGACCTATCGCCGTTTTCCATGTGGGCTGAGCATGGTGACTTCATCACCGCGCCGCTGCTTTCACCGCTGTTCGGCGCGTGTTTGGCGGAACAAGCGATTGAAGTCTTTGAACTCATGCCTGACATTC
>CAYZVI010000348.1:0-1276 GCA_964481695.1 uncultured Hydromonas sp.
GAAGCAGTGCGCAAAGCGGCGGGTGACAATGTGGCACTGTTGACTCCGATCATTAAAGCATTCCTGACCGACAACGCATTCGAGTGTACCAATCATGGTGTGCAGGTTCACGGCGGTCACGGCTTCATCGCCGAAACCGGCATGGAGCAATACGTCCGTGATGCGCGCATCACGCAGCTGTACGAAGGCACTAACGGCGTTCAGGCCTTGGACTTGTTGGGTCGTAAAGTATTGGGCGACATGGGCGCGAAATTGCGTGCTTTTGGCGCTGAAGTACAAAAATTTGTTGAAGACAACGGCACCGACGCAAAAATGCAAGAGTTCGTCAATCCGTTGGCCGACATCGGTGACAAAGTACAAAAACTCACCATGGAAATCGGCATGAAAGCCATGCAGAACCAAGACGAAGTAGGCGCGGCCTCCGTACCGTACCAACGTGTGGTGGGTCACATGGTATTCTCGTACTTCTGGGCGCGTATGGCGAAAATCGCCTTGGACAAACAAGACCAAGATGACTTCTACAAAGCCAAATTGGCAACTGCACGTTTCTACTTTGCCAAATTGTTGCCAGAAACGGCCGGTTACATTCGCCAAGCGCGTGCGGGTGTCGCCACTTTGAACGAAATGCAGGACGATTGGTTCTAATTACGAACCAAAGCGGTCTGTTTCAGTGGTTTTAACGTACGGCGGTTGAAAAATTTAACAGATAGTCAACCGAACGTACGTTAGAATACTTATGTGCTACGTGTACTCACGTTCACATTCATGCTGAAATTGGACTATTAACTTAGATTGATGTTTGATGTGGTGTATGTAAAACATATACCTCACACAAGGAGACTGGTATGAAATTAGTAAATAAAATTGCATTGGCGGTTGCTGCATTTGCAGTATCCGGTGTAGCTTTGGCTGATCCAACTGGCGTATGGCGCACCATCGACGATAAAACGGGCCAAGCCAAATCTTTGGTGCGCATCACCAACGAAGGCGGTAAATACGTTGGTCGTGTTCAACAAGTATTTGGTAGTAATGTTTGCGATGCATGTGAAGGCAGCTACAAAGGTAAAAACTTGGCAGGTGTAACCGTGTTGTGGGGCGTCAGCTCAGAAGGTGGTAACAAATACGGTGGCGGTACCATCATGGATCCAAAAAATGACAAGCGTTACAAAGTGGCTTTGACCGACAACGGTAGCACTATGACCGTTCGTGGTTATATCGGCTTCAGCGCATTGGGTCGTAATCAAACGTGGCAACGCGTTCAATAATGTTGCGGTAA
>CAYZVI010000349.1:0-1270 GCA_964481695.1 uncultured Hydromonas sp.
GTTAGGAGAAATGAAATGGGTGAATGGTCTGAATATTTCGAAGACTTTCCAGAAGAAAACTCAGCAAACTACGATGAGCGAGGAAGGTACTGTGCGCCCAACTCGCCAGAGGGTTATCAGCTTGCTCAGTCTCGTCGTATACAAGCCGCCAATCAAGCGAGAACTGCCGAGCTAAATGCAGAAATCCATGCCATCATTGCCAAGCACAAGAAGCAATAGGCAAACCATTCGCCCTAACCATTCGGTCAAGCGGACTTGCCTACGGCAAGCCGCTTACCTCGGCTGTTAGAGCCCGTAAGGCGCAATAAGTGTTTTCGCGCATTGCGCCGTATGTTTCAAACACGCTACTTATTCAATCACATGCAGTGCAATGCGCCTAGGGCTTATTGCACCCTACTAAATGACCTAAACAACCCGCATCCAAACTTTCCCCTGCGTTTTTTTCACCTACACCGGCTGGGTTTGTCCAATAAATCGTTAGTATGTAGTGTCATCGCTCGAATGCGTAAGCAAAAAATATACGTACGATAACAAGGTTACGATTTTGCGCCGAGTAGCTGTGTCTATCACAAAATCCAGCCGATGTCGCCTTTGACTTTCTTGATGTAGTACCAGACATTGGTGCGCAGGCATGCGTAAATGGACAGCCCCATGCTTGCGGCGTTGATGGCGCTGGTTGAGAGGTTTAAGGCGTGAAAAGTCATGGTGATGACCAAGAGTGCCGCCAGTAACATCAATGCTTGACGCCATAAGCCGATCCACCCCAAGTAAATAAAAGTTAAGAACAGGGCAAATAAATTCGTGTAGATCAACATGAATTGGCTGATAGACATTTTCTTCGTTTCAGCCGACATTTTTGGTGTGCTTTTGAATGTGGTTGGCGAAAGGTATTTTTCAAAAAAGGAGAAACGGGTTTTCCAGTTGGCGCTGAGCTTGGGGTCATTGCGCCAGTCGTAATTGTCGAGCTCGGAGAGAGGATTTTTCTGGGGGGTGGCAGTGTTGGTCATGATTTTTCCTATTGATAAAAAGTCTGAAGCAGTTTTACCGGATAGATCTTGTTTGCCTGATGAGTATACTCCTTGGGTATTCTTTTTTCCGTGAATGGGGTGTCTTTAATGTGAATAAGGTCGTTGTTTTTTACACCCGCATCCAAACCTTTCCCTGCGTTTTTTCGACCTGTATCGGCTGCCCTTGTCCGACAAAGCGATAGGTCAACAGGCATTCGTGCCGTGGTTGGCTGAGGATGTTGGGGTTGAAAATAACGGTGTTG
>CAYZVI010000350.1:0-1261 GCA_964481695.1 uncultured Hydromonas sp.
AGTTGTGCTTGCGCGGCCAAAGCCGCACGTGCGCTGTGCCATGCGCTCACCACCAGTCCTGCGAGCTTAAGGTAAAGCACCGAGCCAGCAAACACGTTATTCGGTGCGGTTTTGGTATGGGCCAAAACAAAGTCCACCACCTGACGGAACGCCGCATTGGCTTGCGCCAAATTCGCGGCCAAGCGACTGATGCGCGCATCGCTGCTCGCTTGCAATTGCGCTACGGTCGCGTCAATTTGTGCGGCGAAATGCTGTGCTACGGCACCGCCATCACGCAAGGTTTTACGCCCCACCAAGTCATTCGCCTGAATCGCGGTTGTGCCCTCGTAGATCGGTAAAATACGTGCATCGCGATAGTACTGCGCCGCACCGGTTTCCTCGATAAAACCCATACCACCGTGCACTTGTACACCGAGGCTGGCCATATCGACCGACATTTCGGTTGAATAGCCTTTGACCAATGGCACCATGAATTCAAACTGCGCTTGCGCCTGCGCACGGGTCGCCTCGTCTGCATGACGATGCGCAATGTCGTTCAAGCCGGCGGTGTGTAATGCCATCGCACGGCACGCTTCCGTTGTTGATTTCATAGTCAATAACATACGTTTAACATCCGGGTGATGGATGATCGCCACGGCTTCGCGTGCCGAACCGTCCACCGGACGGCTTTGTACGCGTTCTTTGGCGTATTGCACGGCTTTTTGGTACGCACGCTCCATGATACCGATGCCTTGCAAGCCCACACCGAAACGCGCGGCGTTCATCATGATGAACATGTATTCCAAACCACGGTTTTCTTCACCGACCAATTCGCCCAGTGCGCCACCGTTATCACCGAATTGCAATACCGCCGTCGGACTGGCTTTGATACCCAGTTTGTGTTCCAATGAAATGGTTTGCACGTCGTTGGCTGCGCCCAAACTGCCATCTGCATTAATCAGGAACTTCGGCACGATGAACAATGAAATACCCTTGATGCCTTCAGGCGCATTCGGCGTGCGCGCGAGCACGAGGTGCATGATATTGTCGGTGTAATCATGGTCGCCAAAGGTGATGAAAATTTTGGTACCAAATACTTTGTAGCGCCCATCGGTTTGAGGCTCGGCACGCGAGCGAATCAGCGCCAAATCCGAACCCGACTGTGGCTCAGTCAAGTTCATCGTACCGGTCCATTCGCCGGAAATCAGGCGTGGAATATAGGTTTGCTTTTGTGCATCACTCCCCGCCGTCAATACCGCTTCAATCGCACCATCGGTCAACA
>CAYZVI010000351.1:0-1247 GCA_964481695.1 uncultured Hydromonas sp.
TGATCTGCCCTCGTTTTAACGGACAGTTAAGCGGCTGATTTTAAGTTAGCCAATTCGAAGTTTACAGGAGATTTATAACCGATTGTTGAATGCTTGCGTTTACGGTTGTAATAGACCTCAATAAACCAAAAAATCATTGTTCTTGCCTGCTCAATTGTTGCGAAATAATGCTGGTACACGTACTCGACCTTGAGCGTGTGAAAGAAGCTCTCGCACGCTGCGTTATCATAACAATTGCCTTTGCCGCTCATGCTTGCTTGGAGTTGGTACGACCGAATCAATTTCTGATAAGCCTTTGAGCAATACTGGCTCCCACGGTCGGTATGAACAATGACGCCAGTTGGGTATCCACGGTTACGCAGTGCTGCTTTGAGTGCATCTGTGACAAGTTTGGCGTTGATACGTTCGCCAAATGCCCAGCCGATGACTTGACGGGAGTATAGATCAATCACGACAGCCAAATACAGCCAGTGTTGTTTGACTCGAATGTAGGTGATGTCGCCCACCCATGCTTGATTGGCGTAGTCTGCGTCAAAGTCCTGCTCCAGCAAATTGGGCATGATGGGCAAGTTGTGACGGCTGTTGGTGGTGTGCTTGAATTTGCGGCTTTGGATGCCTTTTAGGTTCAAACGTTTCATCCGACGGCGCACCCGCTCCAACGATACTGACAAGCCCACATCACGCAAATCATCACAAATGCGGCGATAGCCATAACGTCCAGCGTGTTCGTGATAAACACGCTGGATATGCGAGTCTAAAGAGGCATTGGCGATTTCTCGCTTGGATAGCTCACGCTTGCGCCAGTCATAGAAACCACTGCGTGATACACCCATGATGGTGCATTTGCGAGCGATCGACAGTCCCAGATCCTGAGCAATCATGGCGTACTTCACTGTTTCAGGCTCGCAAAGTACGCGCTTGCCTTTTTTAGGAATTCGATTTCCTTTTTACGGATGTCCAATTCTTTGTGAGCAGCTCTGAGTTGGCGTTCAAGCGTTTGGTAGTCTTGTTTGGTTGGGAGCTTGCCTTTGGCTGTATCTGGCTTGGGATTCTTCATGGTTTGGTAAATCCATTTGGTTAGAGTACCGTAGTTTACCCCCAAATCTCGCGCTATTTCTGCGTAACTCAATTCACCAGATAGGGCTAATTTCACTGCTTCGGTTTTGAAGGATTCATCATAGGTTGTGCGTTTCATTTGACACCTCTTTTTTACGTTAATAGGTGTCCGTCAAATCGAGGGCAGATCA
>CAYZVI010000352.1:0-1246 GCA_964481695.1 uncultured Hydromonas sp.
TACGGCTGAGCGTATCGCCTTTGTAGACCCAAACTTTGATACCGATGATGCCATAGGCGGTCAACGCAGTGCTGGTTGCGTAGTCGATATTCGCACGCAGCGTATGCAGAGGCACTCGACCTTCACGATACCATTCTGAACGCGCAATTTCGATACCGTTCAAACGACCAGAGCTCATGATTTTGATGCCCTGAACGCCCAAGCGCATTGCATTTTGCATTGAGCGACGCATTGCACGACGGAACATCACGCGTTTTTCCAATTGTTGAGCGATGGAATCACCGATCAATTGCGCGTCGATTTCTGGCTTGCGCACTTCTTCGATGTTCACATGCACAGGCACGTTCATCATTTTTTGCAAGTCTGAACGCAACACTTCGATGTCTTCGCCTTTTTTGCCGATAACCACGCCCGGACGAGCCGAGAAAATGGTAATACGCGCAGTTTTAGCTGGACGCTCGATCAAAACACGCGCTACTGATGCGTTTTTCAATTTTTTCTTGAGGTATTCGCGCACTTTCAAGTCTTCGTTCAAAGTTTTGGCGAAGTCTTTGTTGCTTGCATACCAACGAGAGTCCCAATCACGGGTAACTGGCAGACGGAAGCCGGTAGGGTTAATCTTTTGTCCCATTGTTTGCTCCTTATTGACCGACAGTCACAGTGATGTGACAAGTTTGTTTTTCGATACGATTGCCGCGGCCTTTGGCACGGGCAGACATACGCTTGAGTGAAGTCGCTTTATCAACGTAAATGCTTTTCACGCGCAACTCGTCAATATCCGCACCATCATTGTGCTCGGCATTGGCAATCGCCGATTCCAATACCTTCTTGATAATGACCGCTGCTTTCTTTTGGGTAAACGCGAGCGTGTTCAACGCTTGCTCAACTTGTTTACCGCGAATCAAATCAGCCACCAAACGACCTTTTTGAGCAGACAAGCGTACGCCACGTAAAGTTGCTTTAGTTTCCATGACGTTTCCTTATTTCTTCGCTTTTTTGTCAGCCACGTGACCTTTGAACGTACGGGTCAACGCGAACTCACCCAACTTGTGACCGACCATATTTTCAGAAATATAGACAGGCACGTGTTGGCGACCATTGTGTACCGCGATTGTCAAGCCGATGAAATCAGGCAAAACAGTCGAACGGCGGGACCATGTTTTAATGGGTTTTTTGTCACGATTTGCAACTGCCGCTTCCACTTTTTTCAATAAGTGAGCGTCGCAAAATGGACCTTTTTTAACTG
>CAYZVI010000353.1:0-1245 GCA_964481695.1 uncultured Hydromonas sp.
TGTGTCTGCGATGGCCGGGATACAGAGGATTATCGTTTTGCCGGTACGCTGATGATTTCGCCACTCGGATAATGGTAGGCGGTGAGCTCGTGCCCCCAGACGCAGCCGGTGTCGAGGCAGAGGGTGTTGCTTTCGTGGTGTAGCCCCAGCGCGGACCAGTGGCCGAAGAGGATGGCTTGGTTTTGGGTTTTGCGCTGCGGTAGGCGAAACCACGGTTGCAGTCCGGCGGGTATGTCTGGCAGTTCGCCTTTGAATTGGAAGTCCATCGCGCCGTCGGGTGTGCAGACGCGCATGCGGGTGAAGGCGTTGATGATGACGCGCAGCCGTTCGGCACCTTTGAGTGTGTTGCGCCATTGGTTGGGCGAGCTGCCGAACAGGGTTTTGAGGTGTTCGATGTAGCTGTCGCTGGCGAGCATGGCGTGCGCTTCGTCGGAGTATTGCAGGATTTGCGATAGGCTCCATTTCGGCAGTACGCCGGCGTGTACCATGAGCAGGCCGTGTTCGAAGTGTGCCAGCGGCCAGCGGCGCAACCAGTTGAGCCAGTATTCGCCGTCGGGGGAAAACAGGATGTCGTTGAGGGTGTCGGAGCGTCCTTGCGTGCGCACGCCGGCGGCGACGCCGAGCAGGTGGATGTCGTGGTTGCCGAGAACGACGCGTGCGCGTGTGCCGAGCGCGTGGACTTGTTGCAGCACGCCGAGGTTGTCGCTGCCGCGATTGACCAGGTCGCCGCAGAACCAGACGTCGGCGGTGTCGGGAATTTGCGCGAGCAGGCGGCGCAGCGCGTCGGCGCAGCCTTGTACGTCGCCGATGACGTAGAAATTGGGTGTGGTGGGCGCTGAGGTTTTAGTTAAATCGTGGTTCATGTGGGTTGAGAGTCGTGCGTCATACAAATTAAATATTGTAACGATGTTTTATGACAATTAAGTCAGGCGTTTTACCATGAATGCGGTTTCATGGGTTTTTTTGCGGTTTTTCAATGTTTTTGTATCTGTAGGTCATGTGCTTGGCGTAAAATCTCAAAGTTTACGTGCGTTTTTTGAGGCGATATGTCTGATTTTATCAAAAGTTTTGGTTCGACCAATCAATGGTTGCTATTGGCGTGGTATGACATCCGCCAGCGTTACCGTCGTTCGGTGCTCGGACCTTTTTGGATTACTTTGTCCACGGCGATTATGATTTTATCGCTGGGCTATCTGTGGACGCATATTTTTAAGGTGGATATTCCGACGTTTTTGCCGTTTTTTG
>CAYZVI010000354.1:0-1243 GCA_964481695.1 uncultured Hydromonas sp.
AGAAGAGAATTTAAACGCGTTTCGGTGGCGGTGGGGTGGGAGCTAAATGCAGTGATGGAATAGCAACATCCACAGCCGGAGGGAAACGGGTAGGGAAATACAATTGGGTTGCTAGCTCAAAGCTGCTGGGTATGCCTCCGGCGCAATGTACAGCGCAGGCGGCCTCACATAGGGCTGAGTTGGTGGAGTGCTCTTCGGAATTGGAAGCAGAAATGCTATCTGTGCAATGTATATTGTGTGTTAGTTGTGCGGAGGGTGATAGAAGATTTGTATGTACAGGCGAAGGATGAGAATATTGATTTGTCATGCTTGTGAGCGACTGAATATTCACCCATGCCATAGCCATAATGACTAAGCTACATATCGATAGAAGTGTTCGACGCAGTAAAGGGTTAAGAATATTCATACGCTTATCGTATCAGGTACTGATGGATAAATTGTGCAACGATTCGACCACGTCAAATTCCTCATAAAGTATTCATGTTTGAGCAAGTAAGTAATTGGATAAATTAACAAATTGTGCAACGGACAGTTCCTCGGCGCGCGCGGTCGGGGCGATGCCGCAGGCGATCAATTGCTCTTGTGTGGTCATGTCGCTCAGGGTGTTGCGCAGCATTTTGCGTCGTTGACTAAACGCCTGTGCGACCAGCTGCGACAGGTGCGCTTCGTCGCGGGCGTGTAGTTGCTCCGGTTTGCGCGGATACATGCGCACCACGGCGGAGGTGACTTTCGGCGCGGGGATAAAGGCATGTGGTGGTACGTCAAACAGATGCTCCATCTCGTAGCGGTATTGCAGCATGACCGAGAGGCGACCATAGGCTTTGTCCGATGGTTGCGCGACCATGCGCTCGATCACTTCTTTTTGCAGCATGAATACTTGCACGCCGATGTGTGGCGCGAACTGCGCGAGGTGAAACAGCAGCGGACTGGAGATGTTGTACGGCAAATTGCCCACGACTTTACGTTGTGTCTTGCCCGTGGCATCAATGCTGAGAAAATCAAACTCCAACGCATCGGCACTGTGGATGGTTAGACGCTCGGGCGCAAAACGCTTTTGCAAACGTGCGACCAAATCTCGATCCAGTTCCACCACGTGCATGTGATCCACGCGTTCGAGTAGCGGCTCAGTCAGCGCGGCCAAGCCGGGGCCGATTTCGGTCAGGCAGTCGTTATTGCTCGGGTCGATGGCGCGCACGATATTGGCAATGACGTTTTGGTCTTGTAAAAAATTTTGGCCGAAGCG
>CAYZVI010000355.1:0-1243 GCA_964481695.1 uncultured Hydromonas sp.
TTGGTTTTCGGCTCAACCGCTTGAGAAATCACCGGCTCAGGGAAAACCATGCGCTCCAAGATGATCGGCGCAGATGGATCACACAAGGTTTCACCGGTCGTCACTTCTTTCAGACCGATACATGCCGCAATGTCACCCGCCAAAATCTCCTCGATCTCTTCACGGTTGTTCGCGTGCATCTGTACGATACGACCGATACGCTCTTTCTTGTCTTTCACAGAATTCAACACCGTTGAACCTTTTTGCAAGACGCCAGAGTAAACGCGCACAAAGGTCAATTGACCTACGAATGGGTCGGTCATCAATTTAAATGCCAAAGCAGCGAATTTCTCTTTGTCATCCGCTTTACGCGTCGTCGGCTGCTCACGATCATCGGTACCAGACACCGGCGGAATTTCCACAGGAGACGGCAAGAAATCGATCACGGCGTCCAACATACGTTGTACACCTTTGTTTTTGAACGCAGTACCGCACAACATCGGCTGAATTTCAGTCGCAATGGTACGTTGACGAATACCGGCCTTGATGTCGTCTTCTGACAAATCGCCTTCTTCAAGGTATTTGTTCATCAACTCTTCTGAAGCTTCCGCCGCAGACTCAACCATTTGTTCGCGCCATTTTTGCGCTTCAGCGGCCAAATCAGCAGGAATGTCCATGTAGTCAAACTTCATACCTTGGCTGGCCTCATCCCAAATGATCGCTTTCATTTTGATTAAGTCAACCACGCCCTTGAAGTTCTCTTCCGCGCCAATAGGAATCACGATAGGCACTGGATTGGCTTTCAGGCGAGTACGCATTTGCTCAACCACTTTGAAGAAATTCGCACCGGTACGGTCCATTTTATTCACGAATGCCAAACGAGGCACTTTGTACTTGTTAGCCTGACGCCATACGGTTTCAGATTGAGGCTGAACACCGCCCACCGCACAGTAAACCATGCACGCACCGTCCAATACACGCATAGAACGCTCTACCTCAATGGTAAAGTCCACGTGACCCGGGGTATCAATGATGTTGAAGCGGTGCTCTGGGTAGTTCATTTCCATACCCTTCCAGAAGCAGGTGGTCGCCGCAGAGGTAATGGTAATACCACGCTCTTGCTCTTGCTCCATCCAGTCCATGGTTGCCGCGCCGTCGTGAACCTCACCGATTTTGTGATTCACGCCCGTGTAGTACAAAATGCGTTCTGTCGTGGTGGTTTTACCCGCATCAATGTGTGCAGAAATACCAATATTACGATAGC
>CAYZVI010000356.1:0-1236 GCA_964481695.1 uncultured Hydromonas sp.
GGTAATACCCCCTAAAAAAGCCAGCACCTAAAAGTAGAACCCTTTAAACTAACCCAAAGGAGTTTTACATGAAAGTATCCAAATTCAGCGACAGCCAAATCGCCAGCATTCTAAAACAAGCCGAGTCAGGCGTACCCGTACCCGCACTGTGTCGTGAGCATGGCATCAGCAGTGCCACCTTCTACAAATGGCGCAGCAAATACGCAGGCATGGACGCAAACCTCATGAGCCGCCTCAAAGCCTTAGAAGCCGAGAACACGCGCCTGAAAAAACTCTATGCCGAATCCCAGCTGCACACCGACATCCTCAAGGAGTGCCTTGCAAAAAAGTAAGCGCGTCATCTCGTAAAGAGATGGCGCAACAACTGCACAACGATAAAAACATCAGCATCCGTGCGTCCTGCGAACTCATGAGTATCTCAGAAAAACGCTTTCGCCACATCCCAACGCGCGCGCAAGCCAACGCCATGATAGCCGCTAAACTGATCGAGTTGACCACCACCAAAGGACAAAACACATGGGGCTTTCGATTATGCTACCTGCACATCCGCAACGTCTTGGGCTGGAAATACAACCACAAACGCATCTACCGCATTTACTGCAAACTCGGGCTCAACTTGCGCCTGATTCCCAACAAACGCCTTGACCGAGAAACACCGCAACCACTCGAAGTGCCCGACGCAATGGATGTGACGTGGTCAATCGACTTCACCCACGACAACCTCGAGGATGGGCGCAGCATCCGCTCATGCAACGTCATTGACGACCACAACCGAGAAGGGTTGTTGGCAGAAATCAACTTCTCAATCCCCGCAACCACGCTGACGCGCTATCTCGACCAACTCATTGAATGGCGTGGTAAACCTCAAGCGATACGCTCGGACAACGGCCCTGAATTCATCAGCCACCACTACCAACAATGGGCGCAAAAGCACGACATTAAACTGCTCTACATCCAACCTGGAAACCCACAGCAGAACGCCTACATTGAACGCTTTAACCGAACCATGCGCTATGAATTGCTCAATCAGACATTATTTGAGTCACTCGAACACGCTCAAATCGAGGCGACACAGTGGCTGTGGTGTTACAATAACAACCGTCCTCATATGTCGCTCGGTGGATTCACTCCAGCGCAAACGCGTATGATGGCTTTAACAAACTCACGCGTCCTGCACTAAACGCAGGACTTGTGTTGATTCTACTTTTAGATGCCGCCCTTTTAGGGGGTATTACC
>CAYZVI010000357.1:0-1236 GCA_964481695.1 uncultured Hydromonas sp.
TGGTTAAGCGGTGCGCAACGATGATGCTGGTGCGGCCGTGCATGAGTCGCTCTATAGCCTGTTGAACCAAACGTTCTGATTCATTATCCAGCGCGCTGGTGGCTTCATCAAGTAATAAGATAGGCGCATCCTTCAAAATCGCTCGAGCAATTGAAACCCTTTGACGTTGACCACCTGACAATTGATTACCATTGGCACCGATACGCTGATTCCAGCCCTCTGGCGCGTTGGTCACCAACTCCCACAAATTAGCAGCTTTCAAGGCGGATTCCACTTCATCTTCTGTTGCGCTTGGGCGGCCATAGACCACGTTGTTGTATAAAGTGTCATCAAACAGAAAAACATCTTGGGAAACCAAAGCAAATTGTTTGCGTAGACTTTCTAAACGAACCTCTCTGATATCAACCGCATCAATGAGAATCTCACCCGAATTGGGCTGTACAAATCGCGTGAGGAGATTAACGGCTGTCGTTTTCCCACTGCCAGAGCGCCCAACCAGGGCAACCTTTTCTCCAGGCTGTATTTTTAAGTTAAAATGATCAAGCGCCTTCTGAGCTTGATCTTGATACTGCACCGTCACATCACGAAAATCCAGCGAGCCTTTCACCTCATTTAAAACAATAGAACCCTCATCTACCTCATCAGGGGTGTCTAAGAAGTCACACACCGCATCTGATGCCAAAAACATCCCCTGCATCGGAATGCTGATATTGGATAAGTTTTTAATCGGACTGACCATTTGTAGCATAGCCACGATAAACGCCATAAATTCGCCAATGGTGGTGTAACCGGACTGACTTTGCCACAAAGCAATGCAAATAACGATAGCCAAAGCAAAGGATGCAATCACCTCGCTAAACGGAGAGCGCGCCGCAGAGGCTTGGTTCATTTTTTTGGTCAGCCGAACAATACGATCATTCACAAATTGGAAGCGCTCCGCTGCGCTGGCGTAGCCACCAAATAATTTAACCACACGATGACCTTGGTGAATCTCATTAATCACATTGGTCATATCCGCAACCCCAGCCTGTGCGCCTTGAAGGATCTGTTTCAGACGATCTCGGTAGTACCGGGATAGCCAAGAAAGCACAGGAAACATCACCAAAACCACCAAACTTAATTGCCAGTTTAAATAAAGTAGTACACAAATCAATCCCAGAACAATCAAGGTATCACGAGTCAAGGTGATAAATACATTACTGGCATTATTTATAGCAGTATCAGCAAACACTAAAA
>CAYZVI010000358.1:0-1230 GCA_964481695.1 uncultured Hydromonas sp.
CCATCCACGGCTGGCGCTTGTTCGGCTAAACTTTGTTCAATCGCAGTCATATCGTTTGTCATTCCTCTATCCAAGCGAACTATGGCTTACCGCCCTTACGACACCGGATTACCCGCATACGCCACCGACTCCTGCGCGTGTTTGCGCCAGTTATCGACATAGCGTTTGATGGTTGCGGGCGATTGGCGGATGATCACCACGTTTTCAGCATTGCTGCGCTGCGCGCCAAAGGTAAAATTATACGAACCGGTCACCACCGCCGCATTGGCCGTATCATGGTCGAAAATCATGATTTTATTATGCGCATTCTCGTAGCGCGTTTCCAAACGCACCGGAATGCCCGCCTCGTACAGTCGAATCCCGTCTGAGCCTTTGGCATCGCTCATGACTTGTGAATCGAGCAATATTTCTACATTCACACCGCGTTTATGTGCGCGGATCAGCGCATTGGCAATCGTATCGTCGGTAAATAAATACGCCTGAACGAGGATATTGCGCTGTGCATTGTTAATCATCGTAATCAAGGTGCGCTGAATATGATCCTGTGGGCTGAACAGCGCGGTCACTTGCGCCGATGCAGGCGTGGGTGTAATGGTATCGGACGAGGTATTTTTGGACGAGGCGGCGATATTCACACTGGGCATCGCATCGTTTTTCGCAACCGTGATCGCGGCCTCATGCAGTGTGCCTTCAGCGCCATTGCCATCACGGGCGTACCATTTCGCGCCCGCAGCAAAACCCGCGCCCGCCAGCACCAAGCCCATCAACCAATAACCCACCGCAGTCCAACGCATGCTCAATCCTTATTCTTTTTAACTTCTTGTTTCTCCGATTTTTTACGCAGATACGCTGCGAAAAAGCCATCGGTGTGATGCAAATGTGGCAACAATTGTAAATAACCTTCGCGCTCCGCATCTTCGGGTACGTCAATTTTTTGCGTGGCCAAAACCTCACGCGCCGACACATGCTCAAAATCCGGATGCGCAGCCAAAAAGTCATTGACCACATCCTGATTCTCAGCAGGCAATACACTGCACGTCGCATAAACCAGCGTACCGCCCTCCTTGACCAAGCGCGACGCACTGCGCAAAATACTCGCCTGCAACTGAGTCAGTCGCGCCACGCTGTCCACACCATGCCGCCATTTCAAATCCGGATTGCGGCGCAAAGTGCCCAAGCCACTGCACGGCGCATCGACCAATACACGATCAAATTTACCCGTCAATCGTT
>CAYZVI010000359.1:0-1224 GCA_964481695.1 uncultured Hydromonas sp.
GTGATTTTAGTGATGCGCGGAACCTCCATGATGGACTTGTAACCAAACTTACCCATCAGCTCAGGAATAATTTTTTCTTTATAAATAGCTTGCAAACGTGCCATGTGCTTTCCCCTTACGCTACGACTTCGCCGTTAGATTTAAACACGCGGACTTTTTTGCCATCCACCACTTTAATACCAACACGATCCGCCTTTTGGGTTTTGGCGTTCAACAATGCCACGTTAGAAACGTGGATCGGCATTGTTTTATTAACGACACCACCTTCAATACCCGCCATTGGATTTGGGCGCTGATGACGTTTTGCCACATTAACACCCTCAACAGTCACGTAGTCCGCATCCACACGACGCGTTACCACACCTGTTTTACCCCTGTCTTTGCCGGTCAAAACCACAACGACATCGCCTTTACGAATTTTTTCCATGTCGTCTCCTTACAGCACTTCCGGCGCCAAAGATACGATTTTCATGAACTTCTCGCCGCGCAATTCGCGGGTCACAGGTCCGAAAATACGAGTACCAATCGGTTCCAATTTGTTGTTCAACAATACCGCCGCGTTGTCGTCAAATTTAATGCGAGAACCATCTGCACGACGCACGCCATTTGCAGTACGCACCACAACCGCATTGTACACTTCGCCTTTTTTCACGCGACCGCGTGGCGCAGCTTCTTTGATGCTGACTTTGATGATGTCACCAACACCAGCATAGCGGCGCTTAGAGCCACCCAACACTTTGATACACATTACGGAGCGCGCGCCGGTGTTGTCGGCAACGTCCAATCTACTTTGCATCTGAATCATGATATCTTTCCCAACTTAATCGCCAAGCTTAAGCACGACGGTCAGTTTTGGTCTCTCTACATTTTGCCGCGAATGCTTTCGCCGCAAAAGTAGCACTGGAGTTGAAATTCCATACGGAATTTTTGAATCTAATTAGGTCAAAAATCGACCTTCTCAAAAGAGGCGAGTATTATATGCGATTTTTCTGCATTCGATCAAGCTTTTTCAAGCAAAATCACCATTGCGGCAATTTTTCGACTCGTTTTTTCTGATTTTTGCGTATTTAATACAGTTTTTCAGTTTCACCATAGCTGGTTTTGAAAAAACTGAGCAAACAATCCAAAAGGATTGTTTGCCACAGTTCTTCGATGATCCACCGATTAGATAACGCGAGCTGCTTCGAGGAGCTTCGTCACTTGCCAAGATTTGGTTTTTGACAA
>CAYZVI010000360.1:0-1223 GCA_964481695.1 uncultured Hydromonas sp.
TATGGGCAATCCGCCCTACAGTGCGGGGCAAACCAGTGCCAATGATAATAATGCAAACCTTGAGTATCCAAAATTGGATAAAAGTATCAGTGATACCTATGCAAAACATTCACAAGCCACATCTACAAAAAATCTAATGGATTCTTATATCCGCTCAGTACGCTGGGCAAGCGACCGATTGGCAGGGGAGGATGGACAAGGTGCGGGGGTGATTGGTTTTGTCAGTAATGCCAGTTTTGTCGATGCGAACAGTATGGACGGACTGCGCAAATGCTTGGCAGAAGAGTTTGCCAGTATCTATGTGTTTCATTTGCGGGGCAATCAACGTACCTCAGGTGAATTGTCTCGTAAAGAAGGAGGCAAAATTTTTGGCAGTGGCAGCCGTGCTCCCATCGCCATTAGTATTTTGGTACGCAATCCCAATGCTACGGAGCATGGGCGCATTGTGTTGCATAACATCGGTGACTACCTCAGCCGTGAAGAAAAATTAGCGAAAATCGCCGCCTATCAAAGTATTAATGGTATCACAGCGGCGAATGGTTGGTTACCGATAAACCCCGACCAACACGGCGATTGGGTCAATCAGCGGGACGATAGTTTTGGCGAGTTTATCCCTATGGGAAACAAAAAAACCAATGACCCGATTGCCATTTTTGAGAACTATTCAAGAGGTGTTGCAACCAGTCGAGATGCTTGGTGTTACAACGCCTCTAAAAATAAATTAGTTAAAAACACACATACACAAATTGATTTTTACAATAGTGAAGTGCAACGGTATATAGATGATAAACGTACTTGTGAAGCAGCCGAATTTGTAAAATTTGACTCATCTAAATTCAGTTGGGATAGAGCTAACAAATGGGATTTGGAAAAAGGAAAAAAATACTCGTATGATGAGTTATCCATTTACGTGGCTACGTATCGACCCTTTACAAAAACTAATATGTACTTTAATCGTGTATTAAATAATATGGTTTACCAAATGCCCAAAATTTTCCCCAACGCTTTGGTTGAAAATCGGGTGATTTATTTAAGTGGTATTGGGAATAGTGGAAAAGAAGCATCCGCTTTGATGACGGACGTTATACCTGATTTAAATATGCAACATTCAGGTGGGCAGGGTTTTCCGTTGAGTATTTATGAGGGCGTAGAAGTACGAGCGAACGAGCGAACGAACGAACGAACGAACGAACGAACGAACGAACGAACGAACGAACGAACGA
>CAYZVI010000361.1:0-1214 GCA_964481695.1 uncultured Hydromonas sp.
TATCGAGAAAAGCGCGAATGGAACGACGGTTATGAATAGCTTCGGATACGTTCATGCGACCTCTTTATGTTTTGAATGAGTTATCTTTGTTGTGAATTAACAATTAATTCATCAATCGTTTTACAGGCTCTTTATTGCAGTTGAGCAAGACGATTTAGCCAAGCATTAAATAATGGGCATTCTTGTCGGATATTATCTAAGCCAATCTCTAGTGCAGCAAGTGAGCCGTGTAGGGGTTTATCATATTCGGCAAATAGCTGTAACAATCGTTTGCTCGGTGCTGTCTCAGGGCTATCATTAATCATTTCCGGTGAAGCAAATGTAGTTCGGATACTCTGGAAATGGGCGGCTAATGTCGGTTGATTGATACCTTGTGCTAAAGCTTCCGTATCGCTAAATAATAAGCCCTCAAACTCATACATCTGTACATAAGGAATAAAGCGACGCATGACTTCACTTCCCAATTTTAACTGCAAACGTTCGGACATTGCTTCTTGCACATGCTGAGCTTTATTTTTGTTGTGTAAGGCCTGAATTGCTGCTTGTTTTCCTGGAAAGTCTGTCGGTAAGCCATAAAAATCAAAAAAAGTTGTGCAATATGCGGTCGGATCACCCAACAGTCGTAGTCGTACATCCGTTAATAATCGTTCAAAGCGGAAATTACCTCCCTTTTGTCCTGGTTTGCCAATAAGAGAGGGCTGGAGGTAAATACCCTGTGTCACGAAACTTTCTGCCAACACTTCATTGACAAACATTTCTTCAGTCTGTCCTTCGCAAATAACATGGATACGAACCATTAGCGCGGTCTCCCACCCAAAATATTTTTCTCCCACAATTCACCAAGTGAGTATTCCTCAAGCCATAGTTGCAGGTTTTGCGCATCTAAACGTTTGAATACCGTTGAATCTTGCTCTCGCTCTACAACCACCAAATCTTCCACGGTGAACTCATTCACTAACGGTACGGATTGAGTAGATACGATGACTTGCATGCGCTTAGAAGCAGAACGCAGCAATGCACCTAATAAGGTAATAGCGTAAGGATGTAGTCCTAATTCTGGTTCATCAATAATAATAGTGGCTGGAGGGTCAGGTTGTAGTAATGCTACTGTCAGACAGATAAAGCGAATAGAACCATCAGATAGCTGACTGGGCCATAATGCATAATCACTATCTTTTTGCCGCCATAAAAGGCGTACTTGTTCTTCCTCTGTT
>CAYZVI010000362.1:0-1206 GCA_964481695.1 uncultured Hydromonas sp.
CAAACATGCGAAAAAGATTCAGTGGGACAAATAAGAAGATATTGACTTCTGTTATAGATGTTTAATAATTTAACATAATACTAATTATGCGAAATTATTTTGTAGCGGATAAATCGAAATGTCACACAGACAAACCTGTTTCCCATATTGATACTCTTCTGGCCGATTAGTCACGTCAGGATAATTTTTTGAAAAATTTTTCCTCTTTCAGCAAGAGGTTGAGACGGTAATTCATTGAAAAAATGGTACTTCTCATTCTTGCATATATGTCTTAAAGACCATAAAAATACTCATTTAATATAACTTTAGATGATATGGCGATGCTCAAGCGGTGCTCTTTGCATTTACACTTTCGCTCAAAAAATCAATGAAACAGCGAATTTTCACACTGAGAAAAGCCCGATCCATATAGGCCGCGTACAGCATCGGTGGCTGCTTATCGAATGCAAATAACCGGACCAACTCCCCACGCGCCTGCGCGTCCTGTACCAACCATCCGGGCAAAATACCGATACCCATGCCTGCTTTGAGCATTTCCGCGAGCATCACGGTGTTATTACTGTCGTGCCGCTCCGATAATGGCGTATCCATTCGAACATAGTTGGGTAAAACACTTTGATGCGTACTCAACTCCTGCGCACTGCGCGGTGTACCGTGCTGCGCCAAATACTGTGGACTGGCAACGTAATAAAAAGGGATTTCGGTCAATGGCTTGACGATGAGGTTCTCCTGCGGTGTTCCGATCACACGCAGCGCCAAATCGTAGCCCTGTGCAATTAGGTCGGTGAAGCGATTTTCTAAATCTATCGACAGGTAAATCTGCGGGTACAGCATCTGAAACTGTGCGAGCAGACGCGCGAAATACGGCGTGGCGAACCATACCGGCGCGATGATGCGCAGCGTCCCCTGCGGCTCAACCGTACCCAGCTGCGCGACAGTGCGCGCATTGGCCAGCGTATCCAACGCGTGGCAGCATTCGGCATAGTAGCTCTGTCCGATTTCGGTCAGACTTTGGCGGCGGTTATTGCGATTGAGCAATTTTGCCTGCACATATTGCTCCAGATGGTGGAGATGTTTGCTGGTCATCGCCACAGACATATTCAAATGCTCGGCCGCTTTGGTAAAGCTACCCTGCTCCACCACAGCACGAAACACGATCATACTTTTGAGTGTATCCATTACGCACTTTTCGATTGATTATCAACT
>CAYZVI010000363.1:0-1195 GCA_964481695.1 uncultured Hydromonas sp.
GCTCGACAATAATTGGCTTTGCGCTCTTGTTTTTGGCGTATGCGGGCACACATTTCGTTATGGATGTACTGTTGCATCGCTCTTCTTAATTAATTATGAAATATCTCATATTACTGGCTGTTTTTGGCATCATCTTTTTTGCGCTGTATCAAAAATGGCGCAGTATTCCACCGCAAACCAAGCAAATGTGGGCAATGCTGTTCGGCGCGGCAAAAATGGCACGTCAGGCAAAAAAACAAATGCGCGAACAAGCAGGCGTTAATCCAAATCAGACTGGCTCAGCCTCTGGTGCGTCGCCATTTGAGTTTCCATCTGCCGCACAAAAAACCGCATCGTCAAGTGGCAAAGCTGTTTATAAAATGCAGGCCTGCAAAAAGTGCGGCCTACATGTGCCAGAGAATGAGGGCGTGGTGGTGCGAGGGCAATTCTATTGCTGTGCGGAGCATGCTCAATGAGTGGCAAGCCTGCGCTCAATATAGACAAGCAAGGTTGGTGTGCGCAAGCAACGCGACAGGCATCTCCTAACTACGACGCGCGTCCTGATGGAGTGGCCGTTAGCCTGATCGTGATTCACAATATCAGCCTGCCGCCACAACAGTTTGGTGGCGAGTGGATCACCGACTTGTTTCTCAATCGACTTGATCCTGACGAGCACCCTTACTTCGCCGCCATCCATAATGTCGAAGTTTCATCTCATTTCCTGATTCGTCGCGACAGACAGCTCATTCAATACGTATCTACCGAAGAGCGAGCTTGGCATGCGGGTGCATCCAGTTGGCGCGGACAAACGCGCTGCAATGATTTCTCTATTGGTATCGAGTTGGAGGGCTGTGATGACAAACCATTTACGCGTGAACAGTATTCAGTATTGACGCAACTGACACAAGCGCTACGTAAACACTATCCTACTATCAATAGTATTGCGGGGCACAGCGAGATTGCACCACAGCGAAAAACCGATCCGGGTGCTTGTTTTGAGTGGGCGCGCTATGAACATGAAGCGGCTATTGAAAGCTGTATGAGAAAAAACACAACTTTATAGAATTACAACTGGTTGATTTGAATAATGTATTTCGTAATTACGCATCATGATTAATGATCGATAGTAAAAAACAACCAAAATACTCGTTGACATTCTTCTTAAAGTTATTCATAATTTCACTTCTGCGCTGAACGAAAGCGATGCGCGGCGAGA
>CAYZVI010000364.1:0-1191 GCA_964481695.1 uncultured Hydromonas sp.
TTCAATGCGGTTTCGCACGAGTCCTGTACCACACCGATGATAAAGCCAACCGCCACCACCTGCGCGGAAACATCATTGCTCACCCCAAACAAGCTGCACGCCATCGGAATCAGCAGTAAAGAGCCACCGGGCACACCCGATGCACCACATGCACCAATGGTCGCCAAAATACTCAACAACAGCGCCATGGGGATATCCACCGCAATCCCTAAGGTATGCACCGCTGCCAAACTCAACACCGTAATGGTCACCGCCGCACCGGCCATATTGATCGTCGCGCCCAGCGGAATGGATACGGAATATGTATCCTCATGCAAGCCCAGTTTTTTACACAGCGCCATATTCACAGGAATATTGGCCGCCGAACTGCGGGTAAAAAACGCTGTGATGCCACTTTCAGTCAAACATTGCCACACCAAGGGATACGGATTGCGGCGAATTTTCCACCACACGATCAACGGATTCAACACCAAAGCCACAAACAACATGGAGCCCACCAAAACCAAAAGCAACTGCACATATTTGAGCAACTCACCCAGACCGGTAGAAGCAATCGTCGAAGCCACCAAGCCAAATACACCAATCGGCGCCAGACGAATCACCCAACGCACGATTTTAGAAATCGCCTCTGCCGCTTCGTCCAACAGTGATTTAGCGCTGGCACTGGCATGACGCAGGGCAATACCCAATAAAATCGCCCAAGTCAAAATACCGATATAGTTCGCATTGAACATCGCTTTGACCGGATTATCCGCAATATTCAACACCAAGGTTTTCAACACCTCAATGATGTCCGACGGCGCCGCCTGCGTCACCTCACCCGTGACCAACGTCAACTGCGTGGGAAACATAAAGCTGGCCAATACCGCCACCAATGCCGCTGCAAAAGTCCCCAGCACATACAGCACCAATACCGGCTTGATATACACCTGAGTGCCCGATTGATGCTGGGCAATCGCATTGGTCACCAACACCAAGACCAACACCGGCGCCACGGCCTTCAAACCGCCGACAAAAAACGCCCCCAAAATCTCCGTACCCTTGGCCACGCCGGGTGCCACCACCGCCAGCGCAATCCCTAAAACCAAGCCGATAAAAATTTGCTGTACCAAACTGCCTTTGGCCAGGCGAGCCAAGACTTCTTTAAACATGATCCAAAACCTCATTATGATGAATGAAGTGGTAATTATA
>CAYZVI010000365.1:0-1190 GCA_964481695.1 uncultured Hydromonas sp.
CGGTCGGTGGATCCATACGACCGCCGCAACCACCAAATAAATGATGATCGTCTGCAGTAATCGCTAAACGCGAACCGCCTAAACCACGGAACAGCGGATCGCCATCAATCCCGCCTTTGCGAATTACGGTCATATTCGGTACGGTTTTAAGCAATGATGCGCCATCCGGCGCAGGTAGCGGCTGAATCGGTGCTTTCGGATTGATTTTCGCGATGTTCGGTTTTTTGGTTGGTGTAGAGGTCACCACCACTTCGTCCAACACCGCTTCTCCGGTCGCTGTTACCGCAGATTCTTGCGCATTCACAGAGTAAGCGAATAACCCAAGTACCACTGCAGCAACTGGACTGAGCCAAGGCGTGAAATGAGAGCGAGAAGTTGCAGATTTAACAGGCGTCATGATGGATCCCTTTAACGTAGATTGACTTAATTATGAAGAAAACTTGGGATCCATTTTAAGAGTATGGTTTTTATGGGTAAATCAAAAAAACCCTCATGCTTTCGATTTATAAATCCGCACCTTCTCCCCCGATAAAAACAATTCTCATTCCGAATCTTTTTTAGGGTTTTTGTTGTGAATTGATGCACGGCAGCATTCGATGAAATCCTTATAAGCTGCGAATATTCAGGGTTTTCAGAATGTTGTAGTGAAACAACGCCATGGCCCAAAAATGCAATGACCTTTATTTTTTTAGGGTTTTTCAAATCACAAAAACAGGAAATTTGCCGATAAAAAAGCCTGCTTCAAACTCGAAACAGGCTTTCAAACGACAACAACTCAACTCGTTTGAGTGTGCTAAATATCGTTTAATCCTTCGCACAAATCGCCAAAGTGGCACGCACTAAATCATCATCGGCGCTCTGCACCTGTGCTTTGCCTATGCCATTGAGCAGCACAAATTGGATATTACCCGCTGTGCTTTTCTTGTCCAGACGCATCATCTGAATCATCTCGGCCACGCCCAACTTCGGCGCTATAGTCGGTAAACCGGCGGCTTCGGTCAACCCACGAATCCGCTCAACTTCCAATGCACTCAGTTGTCCCAATCGACGTGATAGATCCGCCGCCAGCACCATGCCAGCACCAACCGCTTCACCATGCAACCAGTTTCCATAGCCCATGCCTGCTTCAATCGCATGACCGAAGGTGTGACCAAAATTGAGGATGGCACGTAGACCTGATTCACGTTCAT
>CAYZVI010000366.1:0-1182 GCA_964481695.1 uncultured Hydromonas sp.
GCCATGCTTGGTCAATAGCACAAGGTGAGTATTTGGCTCGAATGGATAATGA
The DNA here is from genome assembly GCA_964481695.1 of uncultured Hydromonas sp. Taxonomy (GTDB): domain Bacteria; phylum Pseudomonadota; class Gammaproteobacteria; order Burkholderiales; family Burkholderiaceae; genus CTSOIL-112. Next base: position 53 of record CAYZVI010000366.1, read on the forward strand.
TGATGTGTGTCTGCCGGAGCGTTTTGAAAAGCAAGTTGATTATTTAGATAGAAATATCAATACCTGCGTTTTAGGAACTTGGTCATATCATTTAGTCGAAGGTGCGCCTTTGCAGTTATCGGCTCGACCATTGTATGATGCGGAGATCAAAGCGAATCTCGTGATTGCACGAGGTAATATTTCTAACCCCACGGCAATGTGGCGCAAGAAATGGTTTGATGAGCAAAAAATTACTTACGGTACTTTAACCAATGTGTCGGACTATGGATTGTGGGTTGACTGCATGTTGGCAGGTGGCGTTTTTGCTAATTTAAAGCAACCGTTATTGAAGTATCGCCTGCATCCTAATCAAGCTTCATCAAACACTGATGTCACAAACCAGGGTGTGCAGATCATTATAGAAAAGCTGTTCTTGGCTCTCTTTCCTTATTTAGAGAAAGATATATGTACTGCTCTGGCATCTATTTGTCATGGCGTTGGATCGCGGTCTTTTAAAATATCAATGTTGAATAAAGCATTCAATGCATTTAATGTTGTATTAAAAAATGATCAAGTGATGTTCGGTGAGCACAGGGAACAAATGCTAAAAAACATAGAAGCAAAAGTGCATTTTTGGCAGAATGCACTTGCAAAAAGCAATTCTAATTCAGCTTAGTATTCAGCAGAGGTTTATTGAGTGAAAAGGCCATTTTTGGTTTTAATAGTAACCATTGGACCTTTTTTCTGAGTGATGTGACTACCGTGTCTTAATTCAGTTTCTTTGGGTGATAACTCATCATCACTGGCGATACGAATGCGAAAACCAAGCTGGATGGCATTGAGCTGCAGCCAGTGCTCATTATTACGAACTTGCATCTGTAAACCGTTGCCAACATTGATGGTAATAGGATATTGCTCAAATTTGGTCAGATTGGGTGGAATGGCCAGATATATTTTTTGCTCAACTTTAAATCCTGTTTGATAAAACATGCGAATCATTTCATACTCAGTAAAAAACCGTAAGTGTGTAATATCTTTAATGCCAAATGGATCGTAGCGCCAGAAACCTTGATGCAGCTGATTGAATGTGCTTAGATGTCCGATATTAGGCAAGCTGATGATTAATTGAGCATTTTTATTGAGATGTTTTG
>CAYZVI010000367.1:0-1181 GCA_964481695.1 uncultured Hydromonas sp.
TTTCACCGGCGTGGATCCGTCAGAGAAAATGCTCGATCTCGCCCGCGCCAAAGCCCCGCATATCCAGTGGCGGGTCGGCAGCGCCGAAAATATCCCCGCTGACAACGACACATTTGACAACATCATTGCCACCCTGACGCTGCACCACTGGAACGATCTCAATGCAGGCTTTGCCGAATTGCATCGCGTGCTCAAAAACCACGGCAAAATCGTAATCTACACCTCATGCCCGAGCCAAATGCAGCACTATTGGCTCAATCACTATTTTCCCAAAATGATGGCGCACTCGATTGAGCGTATGCCGTCGCTGGATCAAGTGCGCGCAGCATTGAGCCGAGCGCAGTTTAACGTCACACATACCGAGCCATACCACGTCACGCGCGAGCTGCAAGACCTCGTTCTATACGCAGGGAAAGAGCGGCCCGAGCTGTATTTCAACGAGCAATATCGAAAAGGCATTTCGTCGTTCAACTCATTGGCCAACCAAGCGGAAATTGACTCGGGGTTGCGCGCGTTAAAGCACGATCTGGAAACGCAACAATTTGACGCGATTAGGAAACAATACGACACCACGCTGGGCGATTACACATTTTTAGTCGCGCAAAAAATCGTTTAAATCACACCTCACCGTTCAACGCCTGCGCCGCATGCAACGTGTCTGCCGGCGTACCGACAAATACGATCTCATCGCCTTCGTGCAAAAGCGGATCACTGTGCAAATCCAGCAAATTCAGCCCCCGCATCACGCGCCACACCTGCACGCGCCACGGCTCCAGCGGTAGGGTGCTCAGGTGCTGATCGAGCCACAAGCTATCCTCCGACAGACGCACCGTGCGCTCTTCGCCCAGCGGCGGTGTTTTGCTTTTCTTCGCCACCGCTTCAGGTTGAGCGCTGCTCACGCCAAACGGATCGGATTCCTCATCAAAATGCTGACGCAGCAGATCATAGCGTCCGCGTCGTTGCTCGGCAATGAAGTTCAACACTTCACTCGGTGATTTGCCCAGTGTGACTAAGGTTTGCGTGGCCAAAACCAAGCTGCCTTCGAGGATTTCCGGCACGACCGCAACTGCGCCGGCTTGTTGCAATTGTTCCAAATACGCATCATCGAGCGTGCGCACAATCACCGGCACATCGGGATTGAGTTCGCGCATATGATGCAGCACATGCAGCGCCGCACGCGG
>CAYZVI010000368.1:0-1180 GCA_964481695.1 uncultured Hydromonas sp.
TTTGGAGTCTCTGGCGCGATCCAATCATGTTGGTGTTAATTATTTACACCTTTACCATCTCAGTATATACCGCATCAACAGCGGTCAAAGATACCTTGAATATGGCACCGATTGCGATTGTGGATGAGGATCACTCTACCTTGTCGGAACGGATTTCTTCAGCCTTTTATCCGCCTAATTTTATCAGTAAAACCACCACGCTTGGCACGATGGATGCAGGCATGGACGCAGGTGAATTTACCTTTGCGGTCAATATTCCGAGTAATTTCCAGTCGGATGTACTGTCGGGTGATGCAGCAGAAATTCAGGTTAATGTGGATGCAACCCGAATGACCCAAGCCATGTCTGGCGCAGGTTATATTCAGCAAATTATTCAGTCTGAAGTGAATGAATATGTGCTGCGTAACCGTGAAGTTACTAATCTGCCTATAGATTTGGCGATACGCTCCCGTTTTAATCCAACACTGGAAAATCAATGGTTTATGAGTGTCATGCGGATTATTAATAACGTGGCAATGCTTTCAATTATTCTGACTGGTGCAGCGCTGATTCGTGAACGTGAGCATGGCACCATTGAACATTTGATGGTGATGCCAGTAACGGTATTTGAAATCATGATGTCCAAAGTCTGGTCAATGAGTCTTGTGGTATTGATCGCAGTATTTGTTGGCTTAAAAGTCGTGATTCAGGGTGTATTGCATGTCCCGATTGATGGTAGTTTGCCGCTCTTTTTCTTTGGCGCCTTACTCACACTGTTTGCAACCACTTCGATGGGTATTTATATGGCCACCGTGTCGAAATCTATGCCGCAGTTTGGTTTGTTAATGATGCTCGTATTGATTCCGATGCAAATGCTATCAGGCGGCTCAACTCCACGTGAAAGTATGCCGGAAATTGTACAGCACGTGATGATGATTGCCCCAACGACGCATTTTGTTTCCTTAGCTCAAGCCATTTTATACCGCAATGCTGGATTTGATGTGGTATGGCCATCTTTTGTATGGCTGTTAGGTATTGCAGTGGTATTTTTCTATATATCGTGGAAACGCTTTAAAGACACCATTCATACCATGGCTTAACAATTTCCTTTTGGCAGGCAGTGTCCATCCCTTAAAAGACTGCCTACTTTTTTTTTATTCTTTGATAATAATTCAATGGCGCAAGATTTAAATAAATGTCA
>CAYZVI010000369.1:0-1179 GCA_964481695.1 uncultured Hydromonas sp.
GCATGAATATGATTGCTAAAACTATCTTCATCCGGTAGCAATACTGGCGAATCGGCCAATACCGACACATATGGCAAACGCTCCAGCGCGTAAATCCCCGGCGCGCGCAGTACCGTCACCTGCGCGCCACTGCCATAGGCAAACTCGCGCCATTGGCGCTCCGCCGCCACGCGTTTTTTCGCTCGCACCGACTGTGGATTGAGCGGCGTCGCCTCATCCACCCAAGCACCCGCACAATCGCCATACACGCCCGTTGTGCTCACATACACCACCCGCTTGGGGGCTACGCCGGACTGTTGCCATAGATTCAGCAGCCGACGCAAGCGCACATCTTCATAATTTCCACTTGAATCAAGGCTTGCATTCGGCGGTGCGGTATACAACACCGCATCAAACCGCTGCGCCAAACATTTTTTTTGCGCATCTGTCCATGTGACCGCATCCAAATCCAGCGCCACATGCTTGACTGCACCTTCGTTCTGATTCGGCGTAGGCGACCGCGACAGCGTCGTTACCTCAAAATAGGACGACAATTCCGGCAACGCTCTGCGCGCCACATCACCCAGCCCGACGATCAATAATTTTGGCACAACGCTCTTTCTGACGATAAAAACGTATCTTACCGCAAATATGCTAAAATGCAGACCTGACTTGAATACCGTCGTTGCGCCCTTATTTCAGAAATACCGATCAAGGCGCAGCGAACAACGAACCGGGGGCGACCTGGCTTTCGACGTGGGTTGCAAAGCAGATGCGGGCATGTCGAGGACTGTATACCTCGTAAATCCTACAGAAAACTTTAAACGCAAACAACAAGCGTTTCGCTTTAGCCGCTTAAGGCTAGCCGTTGACCCCGATTGTCTTTGGTTGGGATAATCAACGTCACTTACAAAGAACCGACGCGGTTTGGGTTACTTAATCCGCGTTTAAATCCAAGGTGACTCGTGTGGTGCGTGCGTGTTCAACGGGTGCAAACCACATTAAATTTAAACCGCTGAACTAAACATGTAGAACGCTCTGTAGAGGGCTTGCGGACGGGGGTTCGATTCCCCCCGCCTCCACCATCGAACCGAACGCCACTCATTTTGAGTGGCGTTTTGTTATGATTTCACTGACTGTATTTTAGGTGTAAAAAATTAACGCGTTGTTTACAGTATTTTCGGAGAAAATACTGTAATG
>CAYZVI010000370.1:0-1177 GCA_964481695.1 uncultured Hydromonas sp.
GGTGCTCGCATAGCTGCTGAATGACATTTTGTAAAATAGGCAGCTTTTTAATCTGCTCAACATTCTCCATGACAAACCAATTAGGTTTGATCTGACAAATAATATTGATAAAGTGTTGAGTTAAGTCGGCACGTCCTAAACTGGTGTCTCGTTTACCTGCACTAGAAAAATCTTGGCAAGGTGGACCGCCAATAATTATATCAGCTTGATAGTTTTTAATGGTTGAAATAGCCAATGATTCATCTTTCAAGTCGATATTAAGTGTATCATGTGTGAAATTTTCCCGATAAACGCTTAATGCAGCATCCCAATTATCTATGCCTGCTAATATCTCAAAACCAGCTTGAGTAAAACCTAAGGACAGCCCACCACAACCGGAGAATAAGTCGATACATTTCATGCAAAAAGCTCCGGTGAGCTAAAAACAATAGCATCAAAACGACGTTCGGGGCTTAGTAGATTTTGTCCACCACCAAGAATAATATTTTTAATTTCGCTTTTTGTAATGGCAGGTTTCAGTAGTCGATCACAGCGCATGTAGCGATTTGTAATATTACCAGAAACTGCGAAAGCTTTGTCATTTTTCGTGTTATAGGATAATTGATCTATAATAGTTTTATGATCAAAACGCCCGTAGCGCATATAATCATGCAGCATTTTGTATAACCAAATGATAGTACGCTGTTGTCTATTTATATGGGTTGTTTGTTCTTTGCACGCAATATCTGCAATGAAATTTGCAAATGCAATATCACTCCAAATGAAAACATCTAAACAGTGTTCTGATAAAACAGGCGATTTACCTTTTGTTTTCCAAATGGGTTGAATTAAAAAGGGTTTTTGTTCACCCATTGAAAGTCTCGATACAAGCTCTTGAATTGCCTTCGATATTTGGGGGAAATGTTGTAGTACTTCATGTGAATCACTCCAGTCATTAACCACTAGACTCGTAAAGCTGTTACTTAATAGTTCGGATGATTTGTGTTTATAGGCAATACTGCAAGCGAGGTAAACGATAGTATCTGGACGTACAACAAGTTCACTACCATATTCAGATTCTTGGCGGTCACAGGTCGTATTGTCTGGCAGAGCAGTAAGCTTTATCTCAAACCCTGCTATACAGTTACCATTGGTTTTATTTTGGATAACAAGGTCTACTCGTGGCAATGAACCAATG
>CAYZVI010000371.1:0-1176 GCA_964481695.1 uncultured Hydromonas sp.
GGTGCAAGCTTACTTACGTTATTAGACGATATTGCCACTTTACTCGACGATGTTAGTGTAATGACCAAAGTTGCGGCTAAAAAAACCGCAGGTGTTTTAGGTGATGATCTGGCGCTCAATGCGCAACAAGTCACGGGCATCAATGCCAATCGCGAATTACCCGTGGTCTGGGCAGTTGCCAAAGGCTCACTCCTTAACAAAGCCATCATCGTCCCATTATCTCTCGCTTTGGCGGCATGGCAGCCGTGGCTGGTCACGATGTTACTGATGATCGGTGGTGCGTATTTGTGCTTTGAGGGCTTTGAAAAAGTCGCGCACAAATTCCTGCACAAAAAAGAGGAAGATGAGCAACATCATATTGAATTGGTCAACGCGGTTGAAAACGAAACCGTCGATATGGTGCAGTACGAAAAAGACAAAATTAAAGGCGCTGTTCGCACCGACTTTATTCTCTCCGCCGAAATCATTGTCATCACCTTGGGTGTGGTTCAGGATCGCCCGTTCATGCAACAGCTTGGCGTATTGGTAGGTATTTCTTTATTGATGACGGTCGGTGTATACGGACTGGTGGGCGGTATTGTCAAACTCGATGACGTCGGTTTATGGCTTTTGCAGAAAAAAAATAACGTCGCACAAGCATTCGGCAAACTCGCCCTGTGGATCATGCCGCGCCTGATGAAGGGCTTGGCTTTTGTCGGCACGCTGGCGATGTTTCTCGTTGGCGGCAGCATCATCGCGCATAACTTACCGCACAGCTTGGGCATACACCATATGTATGAAGTTGTTGCTCATAGTGTACCAACCTGGCTGCAAGGTATTTCCGGTACCTTCATGGACTTAATTGTCGGTCTGATTGTCGGTGCTGTTGTACTGATTTTAGTAACCATTGTGGGCAAACTCTTACCAAAAAAATCCGCCGCACATTAATTGAGCTTCACCTATGACCGCACATCACACAAAAGTACCAGCCCGAATCGAATTACAAGGCATGACCAAAATCTACGGCGCAATGCGCGCCAATGACAACGTCAGCCTATCCGTCGCGCCAGGCGAAATCCACGCCGTATTGGGCGAGAACGGCGCGGGTAAATCCACGCTGATGAAAATGATCTACGGCGTGATCCAGCCGGATGCGGGCAAAATCATTTGGGATGGACAAGAAGTCCAAATCAAATC
>CAYZVI010000372.1:0-1176 GCA_964481695.1 uncultured Hydromonas sp.
AGGACTTGTGTTGATTCTACTTTTAGATGCCGCCCTTTTAGGGGGTATTACCCGTTGATTAGTAAGGAGTTGAAAGTCATTTCTAATTTCGTCATCACTTATCCCTGTAAGGGATTCTCGTTTTGTATCTAAATCCCATCGAATTTCAGGGAACTTGTGATCAGGCAATAATCCTTCTTTTGGAGTTTTTTTTGCTTCAAAAGCATTAAAAGAGTCTAATAGGCGAACAATCCGAGAACGAAGTTCTGGCGGCCAAATTTCGTACCCAGTAATACCGCCGCGTTTGATGGGTAAAAGAATAATTTGAGTTGTGTTTTTATTGCAGGTAGGGCAAAAGCGATTAGTATTTGTTGCAAGTGTATAACCGAATTCTTTGAGATCCTGAATTCTTCGAGCCCAATTTGGATTTTTTGGTAATGTGCATGTTACACAACACCAAAAGAAATTTTTGGTTAAATCATTGAAAAAAGCTTTAGTGGTTGCAGCTTTTGGCTTCTTACTCCAAAAAGTATCTTGCTTTTTACGCCATTCTTTCCAGTTCTGAGGATGAATCTCTTCGTATATTTGAGAGAGATACTCATCAATTCCCTCATCGACTATTTCTGTGCCAGTTCGACGATACTCCAATGGTACGGATGTCTCATAATCAATATCTTTGTAATGAAATATAACGTCAATGTACTTCTCTGATGCTTTAGTGTGAATACGAATATTGTTTTTAGTGATTTTTTTCATTTATTGAGTCATTGTTTTCTATATGTAAAAGCAATTCGGATAAGCTGACTTCTAAATGGTTCGCAATTGTTGTTAGCACTTTCAATGTCGGATTTCGTATTCCACATTCCAAACCTGAAATATATGTTCTGTCGAGGCCACATTGAAAGGCAAACTCTTCTTGCGATAAACCTCGAGACTTGCGAATTTTTCGCAATGAGTTACCAAAAATTTTTAAAACTTTGTCAGGTTCATTTTTCATGGATTGATAGTACTAGATGTGGATTATAAGTCTACTGACTATGAGTCACTTTTTTAACAGAAATAGTTAATTTATGATGCGGTTAATGTGCAGTTGGAAAATCAGGGGCTTTTTTGTGCCACAAAACGTATAATAACGACTATTTAAATTGCCCTTTCACCCGTATTTCTTAGGAAATCTCATGTCTGTGATTACGCTTT
>CAYZVI010000373.1:0-1173 GCA_964481695.1 uncultured Hydromonas sp.
CTGTGTTCGCACAAGGCGAAAAAGCAGAAATCGCTAAAGCGGCTGGTGCTGAAGTTGTGGGCATGGAAGATTTGGCTGAGCAAGTTAAAGCCGGTAATATGGATTTTGACATCGTGATTGCCACTCCGGACGCAATGCGTGTGGTGGGTACTTTGGGTCAAATTTTGGGTCCTCGTGGTTTGATGCCAAACCCGAAAGTGGGTACAGTGACTCCAGATGTTGAAACTGCAGTCAAAAACGCGAAAGCGGGTCAAGTGCAGTTCCGTGTGGACAAAGGCGGTATCATCCACGCGACTTTGGGTCGTGCGACCTTTGAAGTGGACGCATTGAAAACCAACTTGCAAGCTTTGATCGCTGAATTGACCAAACTCAAACCCGCGTCCAGCAAAGGCGTATACATCCGTAAAGTAGCATTGTCTTCTACTATGGGTGTGGGTGTGCGTGTAGACAGCGCAACCATCGCATAAGCAGTTAATGAAATACATCGTTGCTGATTCACCGAGTGGATGGGCAACGAAAAGAGAGCTTTGGGTCGTTGTGGTTGTGGATTAATGATTCATGCCACAGCGGGCTTTCAAAGACCGTTGGTGTGTGAGGATTCGTGGTTTGAATCCAAGCGCTTAATCCGATCAGGTGATGTTGAAAAATATTCTCTGATTGAGCCAACGCAGAATAGCGACCCCGAAAATGAATTGCCGTTGTTTGTGTGTGAATAAATACAAATAACACAGTCGTTGAGGAAGTCGTTGGGTGTTGTGGCTGTTGTACATACTGTGTGACTCCATGACTTTTCCTTAAAATGATGTAGGAGCTAACAAGTGGCATTGAATCTTGAAGATAAAAAAGCCGTCGTTGCCGAGGTTGCGCAATTGATCGAAAACGCGCAAACCATGGCGGTGGCTGAATATCGTGGGATTAGCGTTGGCGCTCTGACAACATTGCGTAAACAAGCCCGTGAAAACGGCGTGCAAATCCGTGTTTTGAAAAACACTTTGGCGCGTCGTGCGGTCGCAGGCACTTCGTTTGAAGTATTGGCTGACGAAATGGTTGGTCCATTGCTTTACAGCATCTCTGAAGATGCAGTAGCCGCAGCGAAAGTCTTGAACGACTTCGCAAAGACCAATGACAAATTGGTTTTGAAAGCGGGTGCTTACAACGGTTCTAAGCTGGATA
>CAYZVI010000374.1:0-1173 GCA_964481695.1 uncultured Hydromonas sp.
ACTTGAGCATAAACCATATCTAATAACTCCACGCACTTTGTTTGAATAACTCAATCTCTTCTGGCTGAATAATTTCACTGGTCTCCACAGCATCAGATAGAAGTATATTGCTCACATCAATAGCCTTTTTTAAATCTTGGCTAGAGAGCCAACTACTATCCCAAAGATTAGGCTTTTGTCCATTTACAATCTGACAAAGAGGCTCTTTACTTTCAAAATCAAGCTCTAAAGATTTTGGCTTAATCACTCTCTGTAGCCAAACTTCCAAATATCCATTGTAAGGAATACCAGCCATTTTATTTCGCACTTTAGCCCAAAGGTCGGGTTTTATATTTTCTGGAGCCAGAGAAATGAGGTAACTCAATATGCCTGCAACAGCAGGGAACGTAGAAGGTGATATATAGGCAATATCTGTAGCAATTGCCACTTGAACATCTAAGTCATCTGGACATTCGTTTTGTTTGAAAAGACTTGAATGAAACTCACTTATCAGCCTCTTTAATGCCCCACTGTTCGGATAACGTTTCCCAAAAGCATGTAACCGCAGTAGCTGTTTTTGAATAGTCTTAGCATTTGATGTACCCAAATCCTGAAGTTCAATTCCTGCCAATTTATCTGGCTTAATAGAACCTTCAATAACGTTACTGCATGTAACGGTCTTTGAAACCCCCAATCTCATGCCTACCGTACGTAATTTATCACTGATAATCTTTAAAACTTCTTCTCCACGCTCCTGAGTATTAGAAAAAATCCTATAGTCATCGCGATATCGAAGAATACGAATATCAGAAGGAGCCCCGAGCTCCTCATAAACCATCTCGTCAACATAACCCAACACAAACTCGGCAATAAAGTCCATTAACACGGATCCTTGAGGAATTCCATTGGTTTGGCCGTATCGTCCTGCTTGAATGTGAAAATCTATAATATTGCCCAGTAAAGAATTATTATTTTTTTCTGCCTTAGCTACCTCTATCCCATGTAGTGCCCATGGGATACTGTGCGTATAAAGAGCACCATAACAGTCAGTGACATCAGTATGCAACAAGTGTCGATATTCAAGCGAGTAAACTAGCGATCGTTGCTCAACAGATTGCCACCAACTCTTAATTTGTGTTGCCGCATCTGTCTGATGATCACTTGATACCAACGGAGCGCTACAACATTCGACTA
>CAYZVI010000375.1:0-1160 GCA_964481695.1 uncultured Hydromonas sp.
CATCCAAATATACGGCGAATACCTGAGTAAATTGCTCAACTTCATACCCTTTTTGTACACCCTCGTGCCCAAATCGTAACGGCTTAGGTCTTATTCCATACCCTCCTAATCGCGTACTTATCTGCCTAAGCGTAATAGGTTTTCCTCTGTTGTAAGTGACGAACGGTGCTTCATCATCTTTCAACAGTTCTTCTAATAATCGGGTGCTACGGATTTTATTTACGTTCAGGCTTTGAAATACATCACGGCACGCCTCTAACAACTCTTCACCGATGCTCTTATTGTCGTTTGCGTGTTCCATAAGTTTGAGGAAAGCATGTTGAATATGCTTCACCCATTCCCCGCCTGCCAGTGTCGCAATGGCTAATAATGGCTCGTAGTTATCCGCATCACGATTGCTCAATCCCTGCATGACGGGCTGTATCTGGCTAAATGCCGATGCATTATCATCTGTCCACCGTGCTAATTGCCGCTTGATGATAGCGAATCTCTCTGCGGGCGTGCGTCGTATATTTAAAGCGATTTCACCTTTTAGTTTACGGCGCATTTTTAGAATAATCGCGCGGCTCTCGATGGTTTCGGGCAAGTGACCGATACCGCTTAAAGCCTTTGCGCTCCATGTACTGAATAGCTTAGGCTCATGATTGTCACCCACAACACGGCCAATAAATGCACTGTCTCGTGTGTGGCCGCTGTTAATCAACCCTCGTAGCTCTTCGTTGTCACGCATAAACGTGTCGGTTTCGTCTATAAATAAGGTAGGGGTTTCCAACTCAATCACACGAAACAAAAATGCCGCCGTTGTACCTGCCACTTGCATGGGTCGATTAGACATTTTAGACATAGCAGTTAGTAGTGTGGTTTTACCGCACCCCTTTTCTGGGGCGGTAATCACCGCCAAAGGCAGCACGGTGGCCACATCCACAAACCATGTCATGCACACCCACAACGCCGCCATGTGTAGCGTCTCAATATCGGCAATAACGTGCGCTTGCAACTGCGCCAATACATCATTGAGCACCTCTGCACCATTAACAGGCTCTTCCCATGCCTCCACCACCTCGAACGGGCTTTCAGCCTCCAATCCGCTATTTTGTGCCTTGCGGTACTCATTCACCACGCCCCTGAGTTGTGAAACGCTAATCCCCAGCTTATCGGCG
>CAYZVI010000376.1:0-1156 GCA_964481695.1 uncultured Hydromonas sp.
TGGTGCGTATGGCGCAGGACTTCTCCTTGCGCTATCCGTTGGTCGATGGTCAGGGTAATTTCGGCTCGGTCGATGGCGATGCGGCGGCGGCGATGCGTTACACCGAAATTCGCATGGCGAAAATCGGTCATCAATTATTAGAAGACATTGACAAGGAAACCGTTGATTTCGGTCCCAACTACGATGGCAACGAACGCGAACCGCTGGTTTTGCCGACACGCATTCCTAATTTACTAATTAATGGTTCAACCGGTATCGCGGTCGGTATGGCGACCAACATTCCGCCACACAATCTGAGCGAAATCGTCAAAGGCTGTTTGCATTTGCTGAACAACCCCGAAGCCACGGTAGAAGAGCTGATCGAGTTGATCCCAGCGCCGGACTTCCCGACTGCCGGTATTATTTATGGCATCGGTGGCGTGCGTCAGGGCTACCGCACCGGCCGTGGTCGCGTGGTGATGCGTGCGCGCACGCACTTTGAAGATATGGAAAAAGGCAACCGTCAGGCGATCATCGTCGACGAGCTGCCGTATCAGGTCAACAAGCGCAAATTGTTGGAAACCATCGCCGAGATGGTGAACGACAAGCGCCTCGAAGGTATTTCCGACATCCGCGACGAGTCGGACAAATCCGGCATGCGCGTGGTGATCGAGCTTAAACGTGGCGAAGTCGCCGAAGTGGTTCTGAATAACCTCTACAAACACACGCAACTGCAAGACACTTTTGGCATGAACATGGTCGCGTTGGTCAATGGCCAGCCGAAACTGCTGAATCTGCGTGAAATGATCTTGTACTTCCTCGAGCACCGCCGCGAAGTAGTGACGCGCCGTACGGTGTTTGAACTGCGCAAAGCACGCGATCGCGCGCACATTTTAGAAGGTCTTGCGGTTGCCTTGGCCAATATTGATGAATTCATCGACATCATCAAAGCCGCGCCAACGCCACCTCAAGCCAAAGCCGATTTGATGGCAAAAATGTGGGATTCGTCACTGGTTCGCGAAATGCTCTCGCGCACCGAAGGCGGACGCGAGCTGTACCGTCCGGACGGTTTGCTGGCGGATGTAGGCTTGCAAGAAAACGGTTTGTACCGCCTGTCCGAGATTCAAGCACAAGAAATCCTGCAAATGCGTTTGCAACGCCTGACCGGTCTGGAACA
>CAYZVI010000377.1:0-1152 GCA_964481695.1 uncultured Hydromonas sp.
AAACCGAAACATTCGTACGATTACGCGATTACATCGCTAATCGTACCTACGCGCTGATCGCCACCGGATTTCCGTACACCAAAGTCGAACGCGGCGCGGATTTTGACTGGGTCATGAACGCCATGCAGCACATGCTCGCCGACGTACGCGACATTCGCCGCCTCGGCTCGGCGGCTTTAGACCTGTGCTACGTCGGACGCGGCCTGATGGACGGCTACTATGAAATCGCGCTCAAACCGTGGGATGCCGCGGCGGGCATGATCATCGCACGAGAAGCGGGCGCGGTGATCACCTCAATTGACGGCACAGCCGTTGACTTTAGCAACACCAGCGTGGTTGCCGCCAACCCAACCTTACATCAACAGATTGTGCAACATTTGCGATAAAACCGTAGGTTGGAGGTGAGCGCAGCGAACCCCAACAATATCCAGATAACATCCATGTTGGGGTTCAAAATCAATCACCCCAACCTACGCGCTAACGCCCAAGGTAAGCGGCGCCGGAAGGAGCGCAGCGAGTGGAGGGCACCAACAAAGCCCATGAAAATGGCGAAGCCATGGGCTTTGTTGGCGTCCGCTTGACCGTAATGTTAGGCCACGGATATTGGCTTTTGGTGTTGCACTTCATCTGTGAAACCGCACGCTGGATAAATTTGATTCATTCGAGGAGTTGCCCCCACGCGTTCTGGAACTTTGCGAAACTCTTGCTTTCACCTCGTGGCTTTCGGAGTTCGCCATTTTCGTTGATCGCAGCAAAGATGTTGCCCGCGTCAGTAAGTATTCTGTCCTTACGTGCGATAAAGAACCATCCCTTGGGTTCCACGTACACAACGATGTGGGTGCAATGATTCCGTTCTGTAGGTGATACAGGGGCAGTAAGGTTTACGCCTTTCGACCGATTGTCAATGTCCATCGTCTTCAGTTCGATGCGACAAACAGTGTTGGATGCAGAGTGATGCGCCAGCAGATCATAGCCATCATCGAACGCTTCGCCAACTTGCCAGCCTTCCTTCATGAGTACGTACGCAAGTTTGGCGCGACCGATTTTTTCAAGGGCTTGATTTCTGCTCATGGCTGCGGAGTTTCAACTGTGGGGGCCTAACTATTGTTATGCGTCATCATGTGTCAAATAACATTCTTCAACCTGACGCAT
>CAYZVI010000378.1:0-1131 GCA_964481695.1 uncultured Hydromonas sp.
CGTCGATGTCCGCGTAGCCTTTGGCTTCACCACCGAACTTTTTAGTCAATACTGTAGTGATCGCCGCTGTCAATGTGGTTTTACCGTGATCCACGTGACCAATCGTACCTACGTTCACGTGCGGTTTGGTACGTTCAAATTTTCCTTTTGCCATGATTTTTCCTTAAAAATACAATTGTTTTAAGTGTGTTTCAATTTGTCGGTACTCAGACATAGCGTTAGGCCCGAATACCTGACAAGATTATTTTGCGCGCGCGCTCATTACGGCTTCAGCCACGTTACGCGGAGCTTCTGCGTAGTGTTTGAACTCCATAGAGTAGGTTGCACGACCTTGAGTTGCAGAACGCAGATCGGTTGAGTAACCAAACATTTCTGACAATGGCACTTCAGCCTTAATGGTTTTGCCACCGCCGACCATATCGTCCATACCTTGAACGATACCACGACGTGAAGACAAGTCACCCATGACGGTACCGGTGTACTCTTCAGGCGTTTCAACTTCAACCGCCATCATTGGCTCGAGCAATACCGGTTGTGCTTTTTTCATACCTTCTTTGAACGCCATCGAGCCGGCCATGCGGAACGCATTTTCGTTCGAGTCAACGTCATGGTATGAACCGAAGTGCACCGTTACTTTCACATCAACCACTGGATAACCTGCAACCACACCGGCACCCAACGCTTCTTCAACACCTTTAGCCACCGCAGGAATGAACTCACGCGGAATCACGCCACCTTTGATTTCGTCGACGAATTCAAAGCCTTTGCCTGCTTCTTGTGGCTCAAGTTTCAGAACCGCGTGACCGTATTGACCACGACCACCGGACTGTTTAACGAATTTCGCTTCGGCGTTTTCGATGGTTGCGCGGATGGTTTCACGGTAGGCTACCTGAGGTTTACCCACGTTGGCTTCAACGTTGAATTCACGCTTCATACGATCCACAAGAATTTCCAAGTGCAACTCACCCATACCGCCGATGATCGTTTGACCTGATTCTTCGTCGGTCGATACGCGGAAGGACGGATCCTCTTGCGCCAAACGACTCAATGCCAAGCCCATTTTCTCTTGGTCGGCTTTGGTTTTCGGCTCAACCGCTTGAGAAATCACCGGCTCAGGGAAAACCATGCGCT
>CAYZVI010000379.1:0-1129 GCA_964481695.1 uncultured Hydromonas sp.
ATTCATCTTATAGGGCTTTTGTTGTAGATAACAATGACCCATTAGGTATGAATAGGCTAAAATTACTAATACCACACTTAAATGAATCTACTCCTGATGATAGTTGGGCTTTCCCTAAAAATGTATTTGGGGGTAAGAACTATGGTACACAATTATTACCACAAAAAGGCGATATGGTATGGGTTGAATTTGAATATGGTGATGCTGATTATCCTATTTGGTCACATGCTGGTTATGCTGAAAATGAATTACCAAAAGAATTTGAAACAATTAATCACTATGGTTTCAAAACACCACAAGGTACTTTAATACTAATAGATGATAATGATGGTAAAGAAGAGGTATTAGTAAAACATGCATCTAATAGTGATTGGCTTAAAATAAAGGGAGGTGAAATAGAAACTGAATCAGAAACTATAAAGCTGGGTAAAAATGGGGATGAAAAAGGTGTACTAGGTGATACATTGAAAAAAAGATTAGATGAAGTTACTGATAAAGTTAATGAACTAATAACAATATTAGCTACTCATACACATGCTGGTCCTACTGGTCCACCAATAAAAGCCCAACAAATTACAACTATAAAGACCAATATACAAAGTATAAAAGATAAATATAGTGAAATATTAAGTAACAAAGTTAAAATAGATAAATAATATGAGTGGGACTACACAAACACCAGGTAGTGGTTTAGACAAAAATATACTAGAAAAAGGTATAAAGGAAGCTAATAAAGCAGTTAAAGATTTAACTGATAAAGATGAAATAGAGGATGTATGGGCAAAAAAATTAGCTGAAGTGATTGATAATTATGTAAGAAGTGGTAAAGTTATGACTACTGGTACAGCAACAAATCAAACTGGAATTATAACATAATGGATTCAAAGAATAAATTTATTGGTTCTGGTATTAAATTCCCAATAGAATTAAATTCATTTGGTAGACCAGATACACATAATGATATAACATTAATACACTCATCAATATTAAACATTATAAACTGGCCAACTAGGATAAGGTTTTTTAATGAGAAATTTGGATGTAGGATAGAAGAATGTTTAGAAGAACCTGATGACTCTATATCAATTTCACTAATAAAACACTTTATAGCTGAATCACTATCTATATG
>CAYZVI010000380.1:0-1123 GCA_964481695.1 uncultured Hydromonas sp.
CGCAAGTTTGCAGAGTCGTCTACACCTTGAATTCGATTCTTAATCAATTCACTGATTTCAGAAGGGTTCAGTTGCATGCTCATTGCTCCAAATTTATTCACTACTGCCCATTATTGTTGATAACTGGCAGTTCTAATGCCACCCGTGGGTGATTTACACCGTCAGGGCGGACTGCATGCGCGCTAATTTTGCACGCACAGACATATCCAATACTTCATCGCCAACCGTTACGCAAAAACCGCCGATCAGACTGCCATCTACAGAGATTTCAGGTTTGAGCTTTTTGCCCAACTTTTTCTCCAAAGCAGCAATCAAATCTTGCACTTCTTGATCACTCATGGCATGCGCCGTTACAATATGCGCATCCGCAGAGCCTTCATAGTCGTTTTTATATTCCTCAAAGGCTTTAGAAATAGCTGGCAAAGCAGCAAAACGCCCCTGACTAACGACCGCGCTTAAGAAGTTTTTGTGCGATTCAGAAGAAGGCTTTAAAACCTCTTGAAAAAGAGAAACCAGTTGATTTTTCGCCACTTTCGGGTTTTGCGCCAACTGACGAACATCTTCTTGGCTAACTAATTGTGCTGCACTTTGCAAAAAGACATCCCAACCAGCCAAGCTGTTTTCAGCCTTTGCCACATCAAATGCAGCTTGTGCATAAGGACGGGCGATGGTTCCGATTTCTGCCATAATTCATCCGCCTTTACAGTTGTGCTTTATATTGCGCCAACAGATCCGCATGATTATCCGCATTGATCTCACGACGCAAAATTTGCTCAGCGCCCGCAACAACTAAGCCTGCTACTTGATCACGCAACGCGTCTTTAGCACGAACAACCTCTTGTGAAGCATCTGTTTGAGCCTGCGCAACAATGCGTTGCGCTTGCACAGAAGCATCAACCTTAGCTTGCGCCTCAATTGCTTGCGCGCGCTTTTCAGCTTCAATGACAATATTTTGTGCGTGCTCACGAGCTTCGCGCTCAAAGCTTACCGACTGCTGTTTTGCCGCTTCTAAAGCTTTTTTGCCTTGTTCTGCAGCAGCCAAGCCGGCTGCAATTTTTTCACGACGCTCATCAATCGCCTTAATCATCGGCGGCCAGATGAATTTCATGGTCACCCAAGCCAA
>CAYZVI010000381.1:0-1122 GCA_964481695.1 uncultured Hydromonas sp.
CCCTTTACGGTATTAAGACGTTTGGAATGTGTACTTGAGCCAACGAAAGATGCTGTCCTCAATACTTATGAGCAATTTAAAGATCAAGGGATGGCGCTTGACGATATTCTTACTAACGTAAGCGGCAATCCATTTTATAACAAATCAACCTATAACCTTTCTAATTTAGGCGGTACAAAAACTAAAGCCAACCTTGAAGATTACATTTCTAATTTTTCTGAAAACGTGCGTGTAATCTTTGAACAGTTTGATTTCAATACAACGATTAATAAGCTTTCTAAGGCGAATTTACTGCTACGCATTTGCAACAACTTCGCTGCCATCGACTTACATCCGAATGTTGTTCATGACCGTACCATGAGTAATGTCTATGAACATTTAATTGCAAGATTTGGTGCAGAAGTCGGTACGGGGTCAGAGGACTTTATGACCCCGCGTGATATTGTACATTTGGCAGCGACTTTATTGCTTGAGCCTGATAATGAGCTGTTTGAACAAAAGAATGGTTTAATCAGAACTATCTATGATCAAACGTGCGGTACATCGGGCTTCCTAACCGACATGATGAACTATGTAGATGGCTTTAAAGACCGCTATAAAGTTGCCCCTGTACTTGTACCCCACGGACAGGAATTGCAGCCTGAAACTCATGCGGTCGCATTGGGTTCAATGTTGCTCAAAAAACTGGAATCTGACCCAAGCCGTGATTTATCGCAAAATATTAAATTGGGCAGTACCCTCAGTAATGACTTATTTGCAGGGCAGCGTTTCCACTATCAATGTTCTAACCCGCCTTTCGGTATGTCATGGGCGAAAGATGCCAGTGCGGTTCAATTAGAGCATAAAGAAAAAGGCTTAAATGGGCGTTTTGGTGCGGGCTTGCCTAAAGCCAGTGACGGCTCAATGCTTTTTTTACAAAATCTAATTTCCAAACTAGAACTGCCTGAAAATGGTGGTGGTCGTGGTGCGATTGTGCTATCAGGTTCACCATTGTTTAACGGTGGTGCAGGCTCAGGCGAGTCGGAGATTAGACGCTTCATTTTAGAAAATGATTATCTCGAAGCAATTGTTGCATTACCGACTGATATTTTCTTCCGTACAGGTATTGGTACATATATTTGG
>CAYZVI010000382.1:0-1118 GCA_964481695.1 uncultured Hydromonas sp.
CCGCAGGCTGTCTGCCGGCAGGTCTGCGTCTGTGTCGTTGCCCAGCACGTTGATCGACAGCACCGGTGTGTTGATCGCCGTCGCCGCCGTGTCATCCACCGCCACTGGCGCGTCGTTCACCGGCGTCACATCAAAGCGCAGTGTGTTCGGGGTGCTGTCGTACGCACCTGCCGTGTCTTGCACGCTGAACGTCACCCGCGCGTAGTCCGCGCCGCTGGCGTTGGCCGCCGGACTGAACTGCAGTTGTCCCAGTTGCGCTGCGCTGATCACCGCTCCGGCCTGCACCGCCACTCCGTTCAGTGTCAGGCTGCCCGCCGCCGGTACGCTGTCGATGCGCACTGCCGCCAGCTGTTGGCCTGCGTCCTGATCACTGAACCCAAAGTCTTGCGCGCTCAAGGTCACGCTGCTGTCTTCTGCCAGCGTGAAGGTCTTGTCCGCTCCTTGCGGGGCGCTGTTGGCTCCCACGTTCACTGTCACCGTCGCGCTCGCGCTCGCCCCTTGGCTGTCCACGATGTCGTACGTGATCCGCACTGGCCCGCTCAGGTTCGTCGCCGGCGTGTATCTCAGTGTCCCGTCTGGGTTGACCGTCACGCTGCCTTGCTCGGGGTTTTCCAGCCGCGCTCCTGTCACCCGCAGGCTGTCTGCCGGCAGGTCTGCGTCTGTGTCGTTGCCCAGCACGTTGATCCCGTCAAACACAGTATTAATGGCTGTCTCAGCGACATCATCGGCAGCAACCGGTAAATCATTTACTGGCGTCACCGTCACCTGGAAAATGATGGTGCTGACCTGCCCGGCCGAGTCTCGGGCAGTAATAGTGAAGCTGTCTTCCCCGAAATAATTGGAGTTGGGTGTGTATTCGTACGTCCCATCCGGGTTCACCACAACGGTTCCGTTGGTGGGGTCGGAACCTTTTTCGAAAGTCAACGTTCCAGCGTTGGGATCCGTGATCTGGACCTGCCCTCGGGACACTGTGTCCTCAGGCGTGGTGACGGCTGCGTTGGCTTCCGTTACCGGAGTGTTGTCAGCGCCGACGAACGAGACAGCGACAGGCGCAGGATCTGTCGACTCCGACTGTTGGGAGGAGGAACTGGATGTGGTGTTAATGTCCTGTACACCCT
>CAYZVI010000383.1:0-1117 GCA_964481695.1 uncultured Hydromonas sp.
TCATGCAGCACATGCAGGCCGTAGCGGCCGGATTGCGCGTGTTGCCACGTTTCCAGTGATGGTGTGGCCGAACCCAAAATAATCGGAATGCCCAATTGATGTGCGCGGTAGATCGCCACGTCGCGCGCGGAGTAGCGAATGCCATCCTGCTGACGATAGGACGGATCGTGCTCCTCATCAACCACGATCGCGCGTAGATTCGGAATCATGGCGAGAATGGACAAACGCGTGCCGAGTATCACCCGTGCATGACCGTATGCGGCACGCCACCACGCGAGCAGACGTTCGCCATCGTTTAGTCCGCTGTGCAGCGATACCACCGCCTCCTCGCCAAAGCGCTGTGTCAGACGCTGGGCGAACTGCGGGGTTAGATTGATTTCGGGAACCAAGATTAACACTTGCGCGGTGTCGTCCTGCGTCAAAATCTGTGCGAGGTACTGCAAATACACTTCGGTTTTACCGCTACCGGTGATGCCGAATAATAATTGCGGTGTGGGTTCGGCGCATTCGGCATTCTGACGCAGTTGTTCTAATACGTTTTGCTGTTCTGTGGTCAACTTTAATGAGTGGTTAAATTCAATGGGTGCAGGCTGCTCTGAATCCCGATCCAACCATTTGAGCCATTGCTGCCAAGTGCGTTTGCCTTGTCGCAATTGCCAAACACCGTTTTCATCAAGTTGAAAATTGCTGGCGACGCGCAGTTTTTTTGGCAAGGCGGGTAAGCTTACTTCACCCAAACCGCGTTGATAATAGCGCGCCATAAAGCGCATCAATTGCAACCAGCGTGCATCGGCCTGCGGTACGCTCGCTACGGCGCCGATTACGTGCTTGAGTTTGTCCGTTGGGACATCGGTGGTGTCGGCGGTTTCAAACACCCAGCCGACCACGGTTTTTGCTTCACCGGATTTGTTGGGACGACCAAATGGGACGATGACCGCGCGCCCCAGCCATGCATCACGGTCAGACGTATTCAGAGTTGAGCCGTCACTTAGCAGCAATTCACTCGGCGCATAGTCGAACAATCCGTCGGCGGAAACCGCCACCGGAACGTCACACGCCACACGCAAAACCCAAGTCGTCATTTATCGTAAAAAATTCAAAAAATTATTAACATTAA
>CAYZVI010000384.1:0-1115 GCA_964481695.1 uncultured Hydromonas sp.
CGCAATCCTAAGGCATGGGCTCTGACCATTGGTGCGGCAGAGTATTTGCTCAAATGGATTCCCAAAGGTACGCACCAATACGACACATTCATCAAACCGAGTGAGTTGTCTGCCATGGCGCGACAATCTGGCTTGGAGATTGTAGCTTTAGCTGGCGTTGGTTATCAACCGTGGAAATCCAAAGAGTTCCCGTTTGTATTGGTTAAAGATACCAGTGTGAACTACATGATGGCGTGTCGTAAGCCAATCAGATGATCTGTTTAGAGAATAAGCGCTACGCAATATACATTGAGTATAGTTGTATA
The DNA here is from genome assembly GCA_964481695.1 of uncultured Hydromonas sp. Taxonomy (GTDB): domain Bacteria; phylum Pseudomonadota; class Gammaproteobacteria; order Burkholderiales; family Burkholderiaceae; genus CTSOIL-112. The sequence continues at coordinate 306 of CAYZVI010000384.1, forward strand.
TTAACAACAAACAGTTGTAATAGAACAACACAAATCTCAATAAAAAAAGATAAATATAGACAAAAAAACAGACGATAGCAGAATGAACCCATCGAAATTGTGAGTGGATCACGTTTCGGAGATGTGTTATAAAGAGTGTTAATGTTGATGCTTGACTTTAACTTCTGGTCTTAACTTTTTGAGGGGATAAATAATGAAAAAGACTTTAGTCGCTTTGGCTGTTTTGGGTTCTTTTGCGGGTGTTGCTTCTGCTGCTACCAGCGTAACTTTGTACGGTCGTGTTGATGTTGGCTACGATAGCTTACACCATGACGGTTTAAAGCTGTCTCAAGATTTAGATGGCGTTGGTAATAACATGTCTCGTTTGGGCTTGAAAGGCGAGGAAGATTTGGGTAACGGTTTGGCTGCCACATTCAAATTGGAAGGTCGTTTTTCTGCTGATACAGGTAAGTATACTAAAGACATGTTTGATCGTGAATCAACTGTTGGTTTGAAAGGCAACTTCGGCGCGGTTCGTTTTGGTCGTGCTTTGGCTGCAATGGATAACGGTATTGGTGGCTTCTCTGTTGGCGAGCGCGTTGCAGCAGTAGATAACTATAGCTCATCGCCACGTCACAGCAACTCAATGTTCTATGACTACTCTAACAGCGGTTTCACAGTGGGTGGTAATGTATCTACTAAAGGTGGTGCTGCTGGCAACGATAATGAAGGTGCTGCTGACTCTAAAGTAGGTTACGGTTTGTATGCTAAATATGATGTGTAAAAAATTAACGCGTTGTTTACAGTATTTTCGGAGAAAATACTGTAATG
>CAYZVI010000385.1:0-1107 GCA_964481695.1 uncultured Hydromonas sp.
CCGCATCACCGAGCAGCCGGGCGATCTGGATCCCGTACCAGTATTCTCCTTCATGGGCCGCGCCGAGCAGCATCCGCGCCAAGTACCATGCTGGATTACCCACACCAACGAGCGAACCCACGAAATCATTCGCAAGGGTTTGGATCGCTCACCCATGTACACCGGTGTGATCGAAGGGGTAGGGCCGCGTTATTGCCCATCCATCGAGGATAAAATCCATCGCTTCGCCGATAAAAATCAGCATCAAATCTTCTTGGAGCCGGAAGGGTTGACCACGCACGAGTTCTACCCGAACGGCATTTCCACCAGTTTGCCATTTGACGTACAGATCGACTTGGTCCGCTCGATGGTCGGCTTGGAGAATGCGCACATCCTGCGTCCGGGCTATGCCATTGAATACGACTACTTCGATCCGCGCGGGTTGAAAGCCACATTCGAAACCAAAGCCATTCAGAATCTCTACTTCGCCGGTCAAATCAACGGCACCACAGGTTACGAAGAAGCCGCCGCACAAGGCTTATTGGCCGGTGCAAATGCCGCACGCCGCGCTCAGGACAAAGATGAATGGCGTCCGACGCGGCACGAATCCTACCTTGGCGTGCTGGTGGACGACCTCATCACCAAAGGAGTGTCCGAACCCTACCGCATGTTCACCAGTCGCGCCGAATATCGCTTGAGCCTGCGCGAGGACAACGCCGACATGCGCCTCACACCAATTGGCCGCGGACTGGGCTTAGTCGGCGATGAGCAATGGGCGTATTTCGAGCGCAAGCGCGAAACGATCGAACGCGAAAAGCAGCGCCTCAAATCCACTTGGGTGCACCCGAACAATTTTTCGACTGACGCCGCACAGCAATTGCTCGGCAAAGCCATTGAGCGCGAGTACAATCTCGCTGATTTGCTGCGCCGCCCGAACGTCAACTATGACCAGCTGGTACAAGCAGACAATGCCCGTTTCCAACCCGAACAACCTCTGCACAACGACCCGATCGAGGACAAACTCATCCGAGAGCAAGTCGAAATCGACATCAAGTACGCGGGCTACATTGAGCGGCAAAAAGAGGAAATCAGCAAGCACGCCAACCACGAAACCACGCACATTCCGAA
>CAYZVI010000386.1:0-1099 GCA_964481695.1 uncultured Hydromonas sp.
GCGATCTGTGCCTGCGCGTCGCTGTGGGTGAATATCGCACTGCGGTATTGCGTGCCGACGTCGTTACCTTGGCGGTTCTCCGTGGTGGGATTGTGCAGTACGAAGAATATTTTGAGCAAGTCTTCGTAGGCAATCACGCTGGGGTCATAGAGGATGTGGATGACTTCCGCTAAATTGGTTTTGCCCGTGCATACGGTTTCGTAATCAGGGTTTGGCCAATCGGAGCCAGCATAGCCGGATTCCACGTCCAATACACCTTTTAGTTCTGCAAATGCTGCCTCCAAACACCAAAAGCAGCCACCGGCTAATGTGGCTAATTCTAAGTTGTTCGGAGCAGTTTTTGCGATAGGAGTGGTACGCGACATGGTGTGGTTTTTCTGTTGAATATCAGCTTTAGCGCAGATATAAATAAATTTTTTTTAAGTAATAGCATTTTACGCGAATTATCTATATTTGTATTGTTTTACTCTGGCATAGCCGTTGTTTTCATAAGGATTTTTGGTTTTTAACAATTTGGTAAAAACTGTGTGCGTTTCTAATGTCAAATATGGTGGTTTTACGTCGAGTGGCGATTGGACAAAGCATGTGATTAGGTTTAATATTTCAGTGTTTACTGAAAGTTCATTGTTTATTTGTTCATATTATAAGGAGTCGTCGTAATGAGTTTCGCTTTTAATCCTCCCTCATACATTCAAAACCAAAAACTGCTCGATTGGGTCAAAAGTATCGCTGAATTGACACAACCAGATGCGATTCATTGGTGCGACGGTTCACAAGCAGAATTCGATACTTTGTGCGAACAATTGGTTCAAGCCGGTACATTCAAGCGTTTGAATCCTGCAAAACGTCCCAATTCATATTTGGCTTGGAGTGATCCATCAGACGTGGCTCGTGTGGAAGACCGCACTTATATCTGCTCTGAACAGAAAGAAGACGCAGGCCCGACCAATAACTGGATGGCTCCAGCAGAAATGCGCGAAACCCTCAAACCATTGTTCACCGGCTGTATGCGTGGTCGTACCATGTATGTGATCCCGTTCTCAATGGGTCCTTTGGGTTCTGACATTGCGCACATTGGTGTGGAAGTATCTGATAGCGC
>CAYZVI010000387.1:0-1098 GCA_964481695.1 uncultured Hydromonas sp.
TGGCGCGGGCAATCGACACGCGTTGGCGTTGCCCACCGGATAGTTGATTACCATTGGCACCGATACGTTGGCGCCAGCCTTCTGGGGCGTTTGTAACCAACTCCCACAAATTAGCAGCTTTCAAGGCGGATTCTACTTCATCTTCTGTTGCGCTTGGGCGACCATAGACCACGTTGTTGTATAAAGTGTCATCAAACAGAAAAACATCTTGGGAAACCAAAGCAAATTGTTTGCGTAGACTTTCTAAACGAACCTCTCTGATATCAACCGCATCAATGAGAATCTCACCCGAATTGGGCTGTACAAATCGCGTGAGGAGATTAACGGCTGTCGTTTTCCCACTGCCAGAGCGCCCAACCAGGGCAACCTTTTCTCCAGGCTGTATTTTTAAGTTAAAATGATCAAGCGCCTTCTGAGCTTGATCTTGATACTGCACCGTCACATCACGAAAATCCAGCGAGCCTTTCACCTCATTTAAAACAATAGAACCCTCATCTACCTCATCAGGGGTGTCTAAGAAGTCACACACCGCATCTGATGCCAAAAACATCCCCTGCATCGGAATGCTGATATTGGATAAGTTTTTAATCGGACTGACCATTTGTAGCATCGCCACGATAAACGCCATAAATTCGCCAATAGTGGTGTAGCCCGACTGACTTTGCCACAAAGCAATGCAAATAACGATAGCCAAAGCAAGCGATGCAATTACTTCACTAAAAGGAGAGCGCGCCGCAGAGGCTTGATTCATTTTTTTGGTCAGACGAACAATACGATCATTCACAAATTGAAAGCGCTCTGCTGCGCTGGCGTAGCCACCAAATAATTTAACAACACGATGACCTTGGTGAATCTCATTAATCACATTAGTCATATCCGCTACCCCAGCCTGTGCGCCTTGAAGGATTTGTTTCAGACGATCTCGGTAGTACCGAGATAACCAAGAAAGCACAGGAAACATCACCAAAACCACCAAACTTAATTGCCAATTCAAATAAAGCAGTACCGAAATCAAGCCCAGAACAATCAAGGTATCACGAGTTAAGGTGATAAATACATTACTGGCATTATTTATAGCAGTATCAGCAAACACTAAAA
>CAYZVI010000388.1:0-1094 GCA_964481695.1 uncultured Hydromonas sp.
AATTACGCAGTAATTTTAGCCACCACGCCAGCGCCGACGGTACGGCCGCCTTCACGAATCGCGAAGCGCAAACCTTCTTCCATCGCGATTGGAGCGATCAATTCTACTGACATCGATACGTTGTCACCAGGCATAACCATTTCTTTGTCCGCAGGCAAAGTCACAGCACCGGTTACGTCCGTCGTACGGAAGTAGAATTGTGGACGGTAGTTGTTGAAGAATGGTGTATGACGACCACCTTCGTCTTTAGACAATACGTACACTTCGGCGTCGAATTTGGTGTGCGGGTTGATTGAACCTGGTTTAGCCAATACTTGACCACGCTCTACGTCTTCACGCTTGGTACCACGCAACAATACACCTACGTTGTCGCCTGCTTGACCTTGATCCAACAATTTGCGGAACATTTCAACACCGGTACAAGTGGTTTTTTGAGTCGCTTTGATACCAACGATTTCGATCTCTTCACCGACTTTAACCACACCACGTTCGATACGGCCAGTAACTACAGTACCACGACCAGAGATTGAGAATACGTCCTCGATTGGCATCAAGAAGGTACCATCAACAGCACGCTCTGGCGTTGGGATGTAGCTGTCCAACGCGTCGCCCAAAGCCAAGATAGATGGCTCACCGATGTCTGATTGGTCGCCTTCCAGCGCCAATTTAGCAGAACCTTTAACGATTGGCAGATCGTCGCCTGGGAAGTCGTATTTTGACAACAATTCGCGCACTTCCATTTCAACCAATTCCAACAGCTCTTCGTCGTCGACCATGTCACATTTGTTCAGGTAAACGATGATGTAAGGTACACCTACTTGGCGTGCCAACAGGATGTGTTCACGCGTTTGCGGCATAGGGCCGTCTGCTGCAGAACAAACCAAGATCGCACCGTCCATTTGCGCTGCGCCGGTAATCATGTTTTTAACATAGTCGGCGTGGCCTGGGCAGTCTACGTGCGCGTAGTGGCGAGATGCGGTTTCGTATTCTACGTGCGCAGTGTTAATGGTAATACCACGTGCTTTTTCTTCTGGTGCCGCGTCGATGTCCGCGTAGCCTTTGGCTTCACCACCGAACTTTTTAGTCAATACTGT
>CAYZVI010000389.1:0-1084 GCA_964481695.1 uncultured Hydromonas sp.
AAAGCCGCCGGTCACGCACTCATCGTCATCACCCACGATGCGCAATTGCAGCAAAGCATTGCCGATCAAATCTGGCAAATCCGCGATAGACAACTCAGCGTCACGCCCAGCGCCGAGGTAGTCACATGAGACCGTCGCATACCCAGAGCGACGCACCGATTCGCTCACGCCCTTTGCATGACGCGCACGTACTCGCCCTCGTGATGCTGTTTTTCATCGGCGTGGCCTTCCCCGTTGCGTGGCACACTGTGGTCGCATGGTCATTGGCGATGATGATTTTGGCGAAAATTCAAGGCATGAGCTGGCGGGCAATCATCGTCAGTTTTGGGCTGGCACTGCTGCTGTCGTGGTCGATCTGGCTGTGGAATATCATCTTTGCCGCCGAGCGCACCGGTGACACCCTGCAAAAAGCCAATCAAATTTTATTGCGCGTCACTACCATGACGTGGGTGGCACTGATGTCCGGCTCAATGGTGAATCTACGCGACGTGGTCAGCACCGCGCTGCAACGTGGTTGGCTCAGTATGAATGTCGCCTATGCGCTGCAACTGGGCTTTGGTGCGATTGGCCTCATGCGTGCGGAGATTAAGCGCATTATGCTCAGCGCGAAACTGCGCGGATTGACGTGGCGTGAACGATTTTTGCAATGGCTGCCGATTTTAATTTTCGCCCTGCGTCATGCCACACGCGGCGCGATGAGCCTGCGCGCACGCGGTCTTGCCGAACATGAAACGCGCAAAACGTTTTACTATAATTACCAAAGCACGCATAAGCAACGATGGTTGGCATGGCTGGCATTACTGATTTTTTTGGGCATCACCATGGCGAGCGAGTATGTTCGGCGTACTCAATAAACAAATCATCTTAAACCTGCTCAATCATTCTCAATTCCCGCTTGCGCAGGAATGATCCAATTGTATTTGATATTTTTACATCAGCTTTTGATCATTGCACCTCTACTGCGGTCGTTTTAGTTCAAACAAATCCGTGGTTTTCGCATACCAATCGCCACCCATTTTACCGACCGAGCCGAGCATACCCTGTTTGATCGCGCCTTCTTCGTTGAGCAAATCATCCCGCACAT
>CAYZVI010000390.1:0-1082 GCA_964481695.1 uncultured Hydromonas sp.
TTTTCGTTAATGACATGTCCGACCACGCGCGAGAGTTTGCGCTCAATAACCTCAACCACATCGCCTTCGCGTTTGCCGTTGCGCGCCGTACCAATGATGCGCACGGCGACTTTATCGCCGTTCCACGCGGTATTCATGTTGCGTTCGTTAACGAACACATCCTCGCCGTCGGGATTGTTGATAAATCCATAGCCATCGCGATGCGTTTGTAATGTGCCGTACACCAGATTGTGTTCGCTATTGGGTAACAACAGACCCTTAGCTGAAATTTTAATATCGCCTGCCTGCGCTAATTGATCCAGCAGTTTTTCCAATCCCGATACTTTGGTCGGCGGTACATCCAACTCCTGTGCCAAAGCAAGGATGCTAATGGCTCGTTTATAAATGGATGCGTGGGTGTATATCACATCAAAAATGGCTGATTTGCTGGGTAGGCCACTCATTTTATCCACGCGAGTCCCTTTGGGCGCGCTTGAGGTCTGAGTTGCGGTATTTTCGTTCTTGCGCGGAGTTAGTAAGGCCGCTGCTTGCGGGGTTTTTTTAGTGCGGCTGTTAGTAGGGCTTAAGTTAGATGAAACAGAAGGTTTGTTATAATTTTTTTTTGTAGAAGTTTTTTTAGAATTCGATTTCATTGAATTAATGTTATAAAAAATAAAGTAAATAGTACCTATAAAAAACGAAACGCGCTATAATGCGAACCTCGATTGAGGCGGATTGGTACACAATACAGCAAAATCATGGCAAACGTGTGACTATTGCTCAATTAATGCCCAGGTGGCGAAATTGGTAGACGCGCTAGGTTCAGGTCCTAGTGGTAGCAATACTGTGGAAGTTCGAGTCTTCTCCTGGGCACCAATTTTATGACTATGAATGCCCATAGTTAGCAATCAAACCCCGATAAAACAAGCGTTTACGGGGTTTTTTGTTTTCTAAAGCCAGTGTTTATGCGAGTTTCAGAGGTTTTTACTTTATAAACGCTGATTTTTACTGGTTTTTTGCTATATGTGGGCAACAGTGGGCAACGGCTGTTTGGTAATACCCCCTAAAAGGGCGGCATCTAAAAGTAGAATCAACACAAGTCC
>CAYZVI010000391.1:0-1081 GCA_964481695.1 uncultured Hydromonas sp.
ACGCACAAACTTTGTTCGGTTTCGACCAAGCGACTCTGCGTCCAGAAGGTCAAGCAATGTTGTCGCGTTTGGCATCGGCTTTGAACTCAGTTAAATATCAAGACGCAATCGTAGTGGGTCACACCGACTCATGGGGTTCTGACGCCTACAACGATCGCTTGTCTTTGCGTCGTGCTGAATCAGTAAAAGCGTACTTGGTAGGCCAAGGCGTTCCAGCTGACAAAGTAATCACCAAGGGTATGGGCGAACGCGAATTGATCGTTGATCCAAAAACTTGTAAAGGCACTAAAGCTGCTCGTCAAGCTTGCGAACAACCGAACCGTCGCGTAACCATTGACATCGAAAACGCAGTGGTTCCAGCTAGCCAAGTTGGCAAATGGCGCGAAGCGTTGGGCGCTGTTGGCGTAAATGTTAAGAAATAATATTTCTTGATGAAGAAAAAGCCTCGCTTGTGCGAGGCTTTTTTATTGTTTGAGTGGTAATACATATCCCATTTGCGGTACAGAACCAGTAGCGACCCAGGGCGCTTTGGCATAAAATGATAAAAAGCTCTGATAAAACTCCGTTTGTAAGCCAATTTAAATAGTAAAACCCCAAGAAAGAAGCATTTTATGAATACAAGTAATGTCAATGCGGCTGAAATTGAAAAGTTCTCCCAGCATGCGCCCGAATGGTGGGATGAGCAAGGGCCGTTGAAAACGTTGCATCAGATTAATCCGACGCGCGTGCAATGGATTGTCCAACAGGTTTCATTGGCGGGTGCAAAAACCCTTGACATCGGCTGTGGTGGCGGTATTTTGAGTGAGGCGTTGGCGCGCGAAGGTGCGCAGGTTACGGCATTGGACATGGCGGAAGACTCCATTGAGATCGCACGCGAGCACGCCCAGCTCAGTCATCTGTCGATTGATTATCAGGCGGTAACGGCTGAGGCTTGGGCGGAGGCGCATCCTGAGTCGTATCAAGTGATTACCTGCATGGAGTTATTGGAGCATGTACCAGATCCCGCCTCGGTCATCCATGCCAGTGCACAATTATTGGCGCCGGGCGGTATGGTTTTCTACTCCACGATTAACCGCAATCC
>CAYZVI010000392.1:0-1078 GCA_964481695.1 uncultured Hydromonas sp.
GCATCCCTTGTGTGAAAAAAGCCGTTGATTTTTGGGCGTTTAGCCGTTCGGGGCGTGCATTGGCTGATTTGCATGTGGATTATGAACGCGTGGATAAATACCCTGTGAGTTTTGAGGGCGGTGAATTGTTGATGAGTGCATTGAGCGATGCCGATTACCGCGTGGAACAAATGAAGTTTGGTAAAAAAGGCAAAGTCACGGACAAAACCACCGTGATTTATAACCATAAAATCACGATGACAGGCATCCCATTAGCGGCGTATGACTATGTGGTCAATGGTAAGCCTGCATTGGAGTGGGTGATGGAGCGGCAGGCGGTAACCACGCATAAAGACAGCGGTATTGTGAATGATGCGAATGATTGGGCGATTGAGACGATGGGTGATGCGAAATACCCATTGGAATTATTTCAAAGGGTGATTACCGTGTCGATTGAAACGATGAACATTGTACGGGCGTTGCCGAGATTGGATATTTGAAAGGACAGAACGATGACAAGTGCAGAACGAACTTGGATTGATTTGAAGGAAGACGATTTGCTTGCTTTTGAGAAATTGGTCTATTTCATCCGCACTGAATTGATTGAAAACAAAATGCTGTTTGAACATGACATCGATTTTTTAGAGGAAGGTAAGGAGTTGCTTGAATATTGGATGGAAGAGTTAGTTAATCACAAAAATGAACGTTTGAATTTAGATTGATTGGGAATGGTTATGAGTAATAAACCGTATCAGCCGTATGATTTTTTTCGTCGTTGTTCTCCTGTGTTACTCAAAGCGTATTTTGAACAAAAGGGTGTGGTTTTGAATGTGGATTTTGAAAAACTATCCCCTCGTAAAATGTCAGCGTTGAATGAAGCATGGCAAGAACTCTCCTCAAATGTACGCAATGATATGGATATTGATTTTAAGAGTATTCATTCGTTAGCAAGCATTGCAGGTGTTCGGGCATTGGTGGAACGTGCGGTGTTTGAAGAAGACCTCATTGATACTTTTCAGCAAGCAGGGATAGAAGGTGAGCATGACCGCGCTTTTTGGACATTCATGAATCGACAGCAATACTGGAAAGCCGCTCAGGT
>CAYZVI010000393.1:0-1075 GCA_964481695.1 uncultured Hydromonas sp.
AAAAATCTATGGAGGTTTTGGCACAGCTTTCTCACGCAGCAACAGCTGCACTTTTTGCAAGCCCAATTTGAGGCATAACTGATGCTAGGACGATAAACAAAACTAGGGCTGTGGCAGGTACAGGAAATAAGTTTAGGCTTTCAGCCACTTTTTCTGCTTGTTCATTTCTATTCCCAATGAACTGAACTATAGCTGCCATTGCTAAGGGTGCAACAATGAACCATACAAACGCATGGACAAAAGGACCAATTTCAACAAGCTGAGCTACCTCTTCTCCTAGGAGTACACCAAGATAAATTGGTAATAAGATCATTTGGATAAGCAATAATACAGGTGTCATCGCAAGTAATAATCTTGCATTACCTTTCCCAACATGGGTGAAAGTAATCACATAATCAATACACGGTGCTAGTAGAACAAAAAGTACAGCTAAACGAATAAGTGGGTTTTCAGGTAAAAATTGTATTAGACCTGCCGTAATTAAAGGTAAGGCAATAAAGTTAGTAATAAGTAATGCAGAAATAAAACGTAAATTTTTTAATGCCTTGCCAATTTCTGCAATAGGTACTTGTAAAAAAGTAGCAAATAACATTAATGCCAGTGCAGGGTTAATCAAACTTTCTAAAATCGTCGCTCCACTGATGGTTAATCCAAAAATAACTCCGATAAAGATGGTACAGAAGTAGATTTTGACTTGATTATCTTCAAGAAAATTTCGAATATTTTCCATTTTAATTGAGTTACTCACTTGCTTTTAAATAGCGGTATACCGCCTGGCGACTAATTCCAAATGCCTGGCCTAATGCCATTTTTGAAGGGTACTTTCCTTCCTTCCATTCTTGTCTTAAAGCTTCAGCCTGTTCAGGTTTCAATTTATGTACACGCCCTTTGTACTTTCCTTGAGCAGAGGCCAGTTTTATTCCTTCTTTTTGACGCTCTAAAATGATCTCACGTTCGAACTGTGCAAAAGCGCCCATCAATTGCAGCATCAAATTATCCATCGGGGTAGATTGAGCAGTGAAAGTAATATTTTCTTTTACAAACTGGATGGCAATCCCTCGTTTGACCAGTTTAT
>CAYZVI010000394.1:0-1074 GCA_964481695.1 uncultured Hydromonas sp.
CAAGATGTTACGCACGGTAAGCCGAATCCAGAAATGTATAATAAAGCCATTGATCGAATGGGGTTAGACCCGAAAGAATGCATGATTGTGGAAGATAATGAGAATGGCATTAAGGCGGCAAGAGCCAGTGGTGCGCACGTTATGATTGTTCAATCGGTTGAGGACGTCAACTATGAGAATATTCAACAACATCTACGATTGTTTGAAGGGGAAATGCAATGATTAATGTTTTAATGCCAATGGCTTCTAAAAATCAGTTTTTCCCGGAAAATGAATATCCTTACCCAAGGTTTTTGATCGAGTTCAATGGGAAGACAATGATTGAGCATGTAATTAACAATTTATCTAGCATTGCTGAAGATGTTCAATTTATTTTCATTGTGAATGAAGAAGACTGTAAGAAATATCATCTTGATAATATTTTGGGCTTGTTGACAGAAAATAAAAGCAAAATTATTAAAATTAATAGTGAAACAAAGGGAGCTGCATGTAGTGCGCTCTTGGCTATTGAGCACATTGATAATGACACACCGTTGGTGATATCCAATGCGGATCAAGTTTTTGATAGTTCGTTGAGTGATGCGGTGAATGCCCTGAAAAAGAATGATGGTGGTGCAATTTGTTTTGAATCTGTTCATCCACGATGGTCTTATGTGAGAACCGATGAGGGTGGGAATATCACAGAAACAGCGGAAAAACGTCCGATTAGTAAAAAAGCAATTGCAGGTTTTTATTATTTCTCACATGGTAAAGATTTTGTTCAATCCGCAATGCAAATGATTAAAAAAGATGCCAGCGTGAATGGCCTGTTTTTTATCGCTCCGGTTTTAAATGAAATGGTATTAGATGGTAAAAAAATGGATGTATTTACCATTGATAATGAATCCTATCATACGTTTTATACGCCTGCGAAGATACAAGAATATGAAAGGAGTCGAGTATGATCAAAAAGCTAACGGAGCAATATATTTCCTGTTTTAACAATAAAGATATTCAGGGGGTTGGGTGTTTGTTATCCGAAGGGTAATACCCCCTAAAAAAGCCAGCACCTAAAAGTAGAACCCTTTAAACTAA
>CAYZVI010000395.1:0-1073 GCA_964481695.1 uncultured Hydromonas sp.
TGGAAGCGGCATTGGCTTCTGCGGCGAAGCGTCGTTTTGAAGAAGATAACTTGGATCTGCGCGTACATATTGACCGTGAATCGGGCGAGTACAAAACCTATCGCCGTTGGTTGGTGGTGCCGGATGAGGCGGGTTTGCAAGAGCCGGATCGCGAAGTGTTGGAATGGGAAGCAAAAGAGGACATTCCGGACATCCAAGTGGGCGAATACATTGAAGAAGAAGTTGAGTCCGTAGAAATCGGCCGTATCGGTGCGCAAACAGCGAAACAAGTGATTTTGCAACGCATCCGCGATGCAGAGCGCGATCAGTTGTTGCAAGACTTCTTGGCGCGTGGCGACAAAATTTTCATGGGTACGGTGAAACGTGTGGACAAAGTTCAGGCGATTGTTGAGTCGGGTCGTGTTGAAGCGATTTTGCCGCGCGATCAAATGTTGCCGCGCGAAAATCTGCGTTCGGGTGACCGTGTGCGTGCGTATGTGGCCGAAGTGGATCAAACCGCACGCGGCGCGCGTCAATTGCATCTGTCGCGTACATGCCCTGAGTTTTTGATTGAGTTGTTCTCACAGGAAGTGCCGGAAATCGATCAAGGTGGTTTACAAATCAAAGGCGCAGCGCGCGATCCCGGCGTGCGTGCCAAAGTGGCGGTACACGCAGTGGATCAACGCATTGATCCGGTGGGTACCTGTGTCGGCGTGCGTGGTTCGCGCGTGACTGCGGTGCGTAACGAATTGGGCGGTGAAGCGATTGACATCGTGATTTGGGACGAGTCGCCTGCGCAATACGTGATGAATGCGCTGAGTCCAGCGGTGGTGAACTCCATCGTGGTGGATGAAGATCAAAAAGCCATGGAAGTGGTGGTGGACGAGGACAATCTGGCGATTGCGATTGGCCGCAGCGGTCAAAACGTGCGTTTGGCGAGCCAATTAACCGGTTGGCAAATCAATGTGATGAGCCAAGCTGAATCCTCTGCGAAACACGAGCAAGAAAGCCAAGCACTGTTAAATCTGTTCACCAGCAAATTGGATGTGGACGAAGAAGTCGCTGAAATTCTGATCGAAGAAGGCTTCACCAGC
>CAYZVI010000396.1:0-1066 GCA_964481695.1 uncultured Hydromonas sp.
TGCTGCCGCCGGACCAGGCGTACCGTGTGACCACTATCACGGCGGTGGATTACGACCCGGAAGCGCGGGCGCCCCTGTTCGAGCGCACGGTGGCCGACGTGTTCTTCGGCGATGCCGACATGATCGGCTTTTTCCAGCGCCTCGTCGGCTACTCGCTGCTGGGCAAGCCCGACGAGGACGTGCTTGCCATTCCCTACGGTTCCGGGTCCAACGGCAAGAGCACGGTGCTGGGGGCCATCCGCGACGCCCTGGGCGAGCACGCCAAGATGGCAAGCGCCGACACCTTCTTGAGTAGCGGCGCGGCCGGTGGCAACGCCGGGGCGGCGCGCGAGGACGTGCTGCGCTTGCGCGGCGCGCGGTTCGTCTATGTCAGCGAGCCCGACGAGGGCAGCGAACTGCGCGAGGGCCTCATCAAGTCCATGACCGGGGGCGAGCCGCTGCCGGCGCGCGGTTTGTACTCCAAGACCACGGTCGAGGTGGCGCCCACCTGGGTGGCTTTCATGCCGACCAACCACCGGCCCATCGTCAAGGGCGACGACCACGCCATCTGGCGCCGGCTGCTGCCCGTGCCATTCACTCGCAACTTCGACCAGGATCTGACCCTCACCAAAGACCCGGACCGGGCCGAAAAGCTGGCGGCCGAGGCGGCGGGGATTTTGGCATGGTGCGTGCGCGGTGCCCTGGCCTACCAGAAGGATGGCCTGCAGCCACCGGCCGCCGTGCGCAAGGCGCGCGACGACTACAAGAGCGATATGGACCTGCTCGGCGAATGGCTGGACGAGTGCTGCGAAGTCGGCCCCAACCACGTGGAAAGCAACGCCCGTTTGTGGGCCAGTTGGGAAGCCTTCGCCAAAGCGCGGGGCGAGTTGCGGTATATCCCGACGAGCAAGGCACTGACACGGCGCCTTGACGGGAGGTTTGAGCCGTTGAAGAACGTGCCCGAAGCCGATGGCAAGCGCGGGCGCGGGCGCCGAGGCATCCGGGTCAGGCAAATAGGAGATTTCACATGACATGCGGCGTTTATGGCTTGGTTGACCCGGACACGGGTATGGTGCGGTATGTGGGG
>CAYZVI010000397.1:0-1059 GCA_964481695.1 uncultured Hydromonas sp.
CTGGCGAACGACGCCGGGGATTTCTTCACCCGTTTGAACGACCTCGTAACCACCAACCAGGAGTAAGCCCATGTTCCCGATGACCGTAACTATCAGCAACCCCGCGCAACTCAACGCCGTGATGGCGGCCCTCAACGTGGCCGGCATCGAGTCGCCCAAGACCTCGCCCTGCGTCGGCCACGCCGTCGAAACCGCAAAGGAAGAAGCCAAGGGAAAGGCCACCAGCACCAAGAAGGAAGCCGCCAAGACCGAGGTCAAGGACGAGCCGAAGGCCGAAGCCCAAGCTGCAGCCGCTACCGAAACCGCCCAGGCTACTGAAACCGCCGAGCAAAAGCCGGAAGCCCTCACGCAGATGACGGCCGCAGAAGCCGAGAAGGCCCTGCACGGCCACGCCAACAACCCGGCCGACGCACCCACCTATCAGGCCACCGCCGACGCCGTTACCAAGCTGGCGCGCACCAAGGGCCGCGACGCTGCCGTGGCCGTGCTCAACGAGTTCGGCGCCGCCAAGCTGCCCGACGTGAAGCCCGAGCAGTTCGCCGCGATCATCGCCGCCTGCGAAAAGGCCGGGGCCTAAAACCATGGCTACCACCAAAAAGCGCACCAAGACGCAAGCCCCTGCCGAAGCGGTCACGGCCTACAAGGGCTTCAACCAGTCCCTGCAATGTCGCGGCTTCCAGTTCGAGGTCGGCAAGACCTACAAGCACGACGGTGAAGTGAAAGCCTGCGCGTCGGGGTTCCATTCCTGCGAGTACCCGCTCGACGTTTTCAACTACTACCACCCGGCCGGCAGTCGGTTTGCCGTGGTCAAGGCGTCCGGCAAGCTGTCCCGGCACGACGGTGACAGCAAGGTCGCCAGCGCCACCCTCACCGTGGAAGCTGAAATCGGCCTGCCGGTGTTGGTCGCCCGCGCCGTGGATTGGGTAATGGGCAAGCTGGACAAGTCCATCGAGCAGACCCTCGTCACGGGCTACCGGTCGGCGGCCACGAACACGGGCTACCAGTCGGCGGCCACGAACACGGGCAACCGGTCGGCGGCCACGAACACGGGCGACTACT
>CAYZVI010000398.1:0-1058 GCA_964481695.1 uncultured Hydromonas sp.
GAGTTCTAAATACACATTGAACCCGAGCAAACAGTTATCTAAAATAGATTGAAATCAATTACCTCAATGCCTACCGCGACGGCGGGAAAAGCGGGAAGTCCACCCGTTGGCATTGGGTAAACCTTTGGACGGCGTAGGATGGCGCGAGATGGCATTAAATTACATAAACGATAAAAGCGCGGTAACACAAGAGGCTTACGCCGCAATAGAGGCGCTGTGCAGATTTACCGCCCCTCACGTTGAAGAGAGAAAAATATATGAAAGTCTAATCGCACAGATAGCCGATAATACAGAGGTAAATCAAGCATTAATCGGCCAATATTTCAATGAGTGCCAACAAAAAGACAGCCACAATATAATCAAGGTAGATCATGGGAAATATATACCTCACATCGTTATTAATTTTTGCGCCAATGCTATAAGGCTTGATGGGCAAGGGGATTCCTATGCGGTGACATGCTTAACTTCAGCATGGTATTGGCTGGGACATATAGCCGTTTTATTGAATCACCATTTAATTAACTTGGATATTACCGAAAGGTCAAAAACACACCATAAAAACTATAGGAGCAAAAATGCGTTTATGCAACAAGTAAAAGGTGTGGAAATTAACCCTAAGAATAAGCTGGGATTAAAAAAACTTAATTGTTTTGGTGAGTTTAATATTGATTACACCATAGACACCTTAATGAAATGGTACAAAGAGGCTAACCCCGAATTTAAAGCACGATCAGGCGGTGATAATAGAAAATCAGAGCAGTGAATCTCTTACGCCCTTAATCAAAACCCTTGCAAAACCTCAGGGGTTTTTTGTTATTGGTTAAAAAACAAGCAATACCCTATACGGTAGGGGGAAGGGTATTCCTCCTACCGTGCGCCTAATTCCTATTGTTTTTTACGTATGCTTGAATATATACACGCTAACCGAAACGGTAAAAGCGGATTCAAATATTGAGGAACAATATGGCGCAACAAATCAAAGAGGCCTTAAAAATTCTGCGCGTCAAGCAGATCAAGGCGCAAACGGGTTTACCCAATTCAACGGTTTACTACCACAT
>CAYZVI010000399.1:0-1055 GCA_964481695.1 uncultured Hydromonas sp.
TTAGTTTAAAGGGTTCTACTTTTAGGTGCTGGCTTTTTTAGGGGGTATTACCATACTGTTTCAGTTCCCCTGTCATTTGTAAAAGAAGGGAATGCAATTGAAATTTTTCGCTCTTATACTGACTGTCTCTATTCTGCTTATGGGACAAAATGGAATGGTAATGCTGCTGCTTATAATGGCTCGTTATTTGTCGTTCAGAATGGGCGTTTGCGGAGATTTACCCCGTTAGAATGTGAGCGTTTAATGGGATTCCCAGACAATTATACTAATATTCCAAAATCGACTTCTACGGCGAGATATCAAAGTATTGGAAATTCGTGGGCTGTTCCCGTTATTAAATGGTTAGGTTCTCGGATAGTAAAATACAATGATAAAGCAGTTTTAGGAGGGATAGAGGAGATGGATGGTTTACCATTAACTGACCGATTTTATAACTATGAAAATAATGTAATTATTGATGTTTCAAAAGCACTTACTATACTTGGTAAAGCGGAGGAATTAAATTTTTCTGATAAACCATTGGAAGTTACGCATAGTCGGCTTTTTGATATCATTGACATCGATGCGTCAGAAAATTTTTATATTACCCCAGCCGGTTGTAAAGGAATTTTGCGGAGAAAAGAGGAACGGGGGACATCAATAAATCCACGCCTTGAAGTGGTACTACGTAATGTGTCTTCAATGTGGTCAGATGAAAAGATTGAAAAAATCTCTCGAAAGCAAAGTCGCGGTCGATTTAGCAGAAATACTCACGATGAGTGTTTATATTCGTTATTTGAGTCAAGTTAGGGCTTTTTGAGAAAATTGTTTAGTTGTTCTCTCCAAGTGTTTATGTCGTACCAACCGCAACCAATACATCCATTTTCCGCAGATTTCCCTGTTGTTGGGATTTTTTTATCCCAATACTCACTTCCTTTATAAAAAAACTGGATGCCGTAAATATTTCCTCGTTTACCTGTTTGAAAACAACTTCGACAGACTTCTCTCTTTTGTAGATTTCGTTGGTAATACCCCCTAAAAAAGCCAGCACCTAAAAGTAGAACCCTTTAAACTAA
>CAYZVI010000400.1:0-1054 GCA_964481695.1 uncultured Hydromonas sp.
AGGACTTGTGTTGATTCTACTTTTAGATGCCGCCCTTTTAGGGGGTATTACCGTATCAGAATTATTTTGAGACTTTATCGCTCTTTCAAAGAGAATTTTTTCTGGAAAAAAATTTTTTCCACCTGCAAGGACATATAAACGTCTGCGTTGCTGCGGTAATCCAAAATATTTAGCGTCCAGTACACGCCACGCAATGTTTCTCTTTACCCCATAAATTACTCCAGCTTGAGGCCATTTAGGTACAATTATTTCTGCATCGAAACCCGCAAGCGAAGACAAAAAGCAACCAAAAGCGTTTGTTTTATCCCGAAGAACACCCTCTACATTTTCCCAAAACACAATAGTAGGAGCTTGACCAGAATTGTTACGAACTCGATCATTTTCTTCAATAACGTCAACAAACTTAAGAGTTAAGTTACCTCTATGGTCATCAAGCCCTTTTTTCCAACCTGCCAATGAAAAAGCCTGACAAGGCGTACCACCGCAAATAAGATCAGGCGCAACAACTTCCTTATTTTGCAATTTTTCAGGAATATTACACATATCACCAAGATTTGGAATGTGAGGGTATTTAGAACTCAGCACCTTAGAAGGAAAATCAGCAATTTCAGAAAACCATTTGAAATCAAAACTAAGATCACTCCAAGCCACAGAAGCAGCCTCAATCCCAGAACAAACACTACCAACGGAAATATTATTCATAATTTATAAACACTACAAAATAGGTATAAAAGGAAGCAAAAAGCATTAAAAATGGAAACTTTTCATTAGCAAAATTATAGTTCATTTTAATGATACGCCTATCACACACCTTCCAACTCTAAAAATGAAACAACACCAGATTTGAAAACTGAGCCTAATAAGCACAATCAAGAACTCCATTAATGCGCCGCTTCCCAGTTATCGCCCACGCCCACTTCAGCCACCAGCGGCACGGTGAGTTGGGCGACATTCGCCATGCATTCGGGAATCAGTTTTTTGAGCAATTCGACCTCGGCCTCCGGCACTTCGAGCACGAGTTCATCATGCACCTGCATGATGAGTTTCGCGCCGA
>CAYZVI010000401.1:0-1050 GCA_964481695.1 uncultured Hydromonas sp.
ATTTTGCTCAGCGCTCTGTACAGAATTATGAAAAATCAGTACGAATTTTTAAGCGCCGTTTTGAGGTGGGTGCAGGCTCTAAAGTGGAATACATGCAAGCAAAAACAATGCTCAGTAATGGTCAAGCTTTAGTGGCTGAATTACAGAAATCCCGTGCACTGACTGCAAACTATTTAGTGCAATTGGTGGGACAGCCGATTTCTTTGCCTAAAACAGATTTAGATCAAGTGACTTTTAAAACAAGTATGCTACAAACGGGTTTGCCTTCAGACTTATTGTTGAACCGTCCTGATATTCATGCTGCGGAAGCAATGCTTAAATCTAAGCATGCCAATATCTATGCGGCACGCGCAGCATTTTTTCCACGTATCGCACTGACGGGCAGTTTTGGAACAGCCAGTGCAGATTTAGACGATTTATTTAAATCTGGCAGCAGTGTTTGGTCGTTTGCTCCTAGTATCAGTGTGCCTATTTTTACTGCGGGTCGTCTAAAAAATAATTTGACCTTAGCAGAAGTGCGTAAAGAGATTGCAGTGGCAGAGTATGAAAAGACGGTACAGAACGCATTCCGTGAAGTCTCTGATGCACTGGTTCAACAGAAATATTTAGATCAACAATTACGGATTCAGAAACAAGGACTCAGTGCTTTCCAGGAAACTGCACGGCTGGCACAACTGCGTTATGACAACGGTGCTGTGGGATATTTAGACGTTTTGGATGCACAGCGCAATTTACTTAGTGCAGAACAGCAATTGATTGAAACGCAAAGTAGCTTAATGCAGTCCTATGTCAGTCTTTATTTTGCCTTGGGTGGTGACACCGCATTTGCAAAAAAAATTTAAAATATTGGGTAATTAAACATGAATTTTAAGAAAATAACCATTGCTGGGTTCATCGTTGTTTTAGGGTTGGTCGCTTATCTGATCTGGAAAAATATGAATAAGCCAGACACTGATGCCTTAGTCAGTGGCAATGGACGTATTGAAGCCACTGAAATTAACGTATCTAGTAAGCTATCTGGCCAGTTAGAAGAAATTTTGGTTAAAGAAG
>CAYZVI010000402.1:0-1049 GCA_964481695.1 uncultured Hydromonas sp.
TAAGGAGCTGATGCGATGGGGCTGTTAATTCAACCCCAGATAATAAAATTTCTCTCGTAGACTTTGAAGTATGAAATCGCTTACGAATTCCTTTAACTTTAAGACTAATATCCCCCCCTCCTTCGCTTGTATATTCAACTAAACCTTGAATCGTTTGATCATCAGGTGAAATATCAAGTGACGATACTGGATCAGATGTCAAAGCAAGCTCCTCTTTAACCGCATTTGTATTCTTTCCCAAAGATTTTAGAGCCTCGGATAATGTCTTGGATATATTTGACATATTGGGAGTTATAAACTCAAACTCTATCCAAGTAATTTTATTTTTATACCGATTAATCAGCTCCCAAAAATATGTTTTATTAAAAAGAGGCTCAATATGTAAACTTAAACCAAATCTTTCAAGAGGGAGGCGGGTTGCCCTTTTTATTAAATTACTAACAACGCTAGTATTAGCAAATGCAGTTGGGCGATCCTGAATAAGCAAATACTGGTCTTCTGAACCATTTAAAATATAAGCACTGATATGAGGCCAGTTATCTACTTTCTCTACTCGAGAGTCTGTAGTTTCTCTTGTGAGAGGGCGACTAGGAGCCAAATTAATTACAAATAAATCATCATACTGTTGAACACGCACAATCATCGCTCCACGTTTCATATGGGATAAACTTTTAAGAGCTTTAGCAAAAAGATGATTTTTCTGATCGATAATTTCTTCGACAGTGAGTTCATGATACAAATCTTTTGTTTGATTTCTATCTAGAGGTAACAATTGATAGCGATAAACTCGAAAAGCAATAGACATTAGAACAGCCCCTCATTGACAAACTCCCTAAGTGCAGCATAACCTCCATTCCAAACTTCAACAAAAGAAAAGATGAGCCGCTATTTTTTAGTAATTGTAAAATAAATATAAAGCTTCTATAGATAATTTTAAATTCATCATATAACAGATTTTGTCAAATATGCCAAAACCTGTTCATACTCCCGCAACCGCGCAAAATCCTCCGCCGTCGGATTGCTAATCCGAGCGAGGTTCATATTGTCGG
>CAYZVI010000403.1:0-1046 GCA_964481695.1 uncultured Hydromonas sp.
GCTCTTCGTTACCCACCTCACCGATGGTCGCGCGGCAGTCTACGTGTACACGGCGAATTTCACCAGAACGCAAACGCAATTGGGCGTACAGACCTTCGCGAGCCAACAACTGAACCGATGTACCTGCAGAGCGTGCCAATTGCGCACCTTTGCCTGGCTTCATTTCGATACAGTGGATGGTAGAACCCACAGGAATATTGCGGATAGGCAAAGTGTTACCTGGTTTGATTGGCGCTTCAGAACCACTCACCAACTCTTGACCAGCCACCACGCCACGCGGCGCAATGATGTAACGACGCTCACCGTCTGCGTACAACAACAATGCAATATTTGCCGAACGATTCGGATCGTATTCCAAACGTTCAACTTTAGCGACGATACCGTCTTTATCATTTCGTTTGAAGTCAACAATACGATAGTGGTGCTTGTGACCACCGCCACGATGACGCGTGGTGATGTGACCGTTGTTGTTACGACCGGCGTTTTGTTTTTGCGCTTCCAACAATGGCGCGTATGGCGCACCTTTGTGTAAGTCTCTGTTAACAACTTTAACCAGACCGCGACGACCCGGAGTAGTCGGTTTTACTTTTACGAGTGCCATATTACTTCACCTCCTCGTCAAAGTGAATTTCCTGACCTTTTTTCAGGCCAACGTAGGCGATACGAACATTACCGCGACGACCCATGCCGTAGCGAGTGCGTTTGGATTTGCCTTTGCGATTAATTACACGAACCGCATCCACTTCAACTTTAAACAACAATTCAACTGCCGCTTTGATTTCAGGCTTAGTGGCACATGGCATTACGCGGAAAGCGACTTGCTCGTTTTTCTCCGCAATCATGGTGCTTTTTTCTGAAACAATCGGCGCCAAGAGTACTTGCATTAAACGTTCTTGATTCATGACAAGGCCTCCTCGATTTGCGCCATAGCATCTTTAGTGACCAGTACGTTTTTGTAGTACAACAAAGATAATGGATCAACATGTTTCGCTTCGCACACATAAACGTGTGGCAAATTGCGAGATGCCAAGAACAGGTTTTCAGAA
>CAYZVI010000404.1:0-1043 GCA_964481695.1 uncultured Hydromonas sp.
TTTTACGGATGTTTTCAACCGCAGGTTTGTGATTGTCGATCAAGATCACATCACGAGCGCCACGACTGACGCATTCCAGCCCAAATGCGCCGGTTCCGGCAAACACATCCAGAGCCGTTTGCCCCGCAAATTGCCCGCCCCAAAAATGATTGAGCCAGTTAAACACGGTCTCGCGCACGCGATCACCGGTTGGGCGGAGTCCATCGTGTACCAGTACCGGTAGCTGCTGGCGTCGCCATTGCCCTGCAATGATGCGTACCTGCCCCGCTGCGGTAGACGCGGGGACGTTGGATGTGGGTTTACGACTATTGCTTTTACGCATAATGGATGGGTTTTTGTGACTTTTGTGTGACATTCGCTCACTCTGGTGATTCCGCAGCATCGGAAACACGAGAAAGACGATGGAAAATCGGCATAGCGATTGTCGCTTTGGGTGGCTTTGCGTACAATGGGCGAATTATACCCGCATCTCTTTTTCGGATCGTTATGTTTAATTTTTTTCGTCGTAAAAAAACCGAAGACGTTGTTGAAAACACCGTCGAAACGGTGGTAGAACCCACCATTGAAACCCCTGTCGAAACGCCTGCTGAAGCCGTCGCGTCGGTTGAACCACCAATTACCATAGAACCAAGCGTAGCTGAGGCTGCGACTAACGTCGAACACACTGAAAATCCGGCTGAACCGCCAGTCAATCTCGGCGAGATTTTCACTCGCGCGATGGAAAGCCAACTGGCGCAAATTCCCGCAGAACCAGAGCCAGACACATCCAGCTTCATCGCGCCGCAACCCGAAACACAAACCAAACCCAGTGCTGAGGAGTTCTCGCAGCGTGGCTGGATGGCGCGCCTGCGCGCCGGACTGAGCAAAACCGGTACGAATCTGCGTCATGTATTCATCGGGGTCAAGGTCGACGAAGCACTGTTTGAGTCACTCGAAGACGCGCTGCTCATGGCCGATGTCGGCGTCAGTGCAACCGATCAGATCATGCAATCACTGCGTGCGAAAATCAAAAAAGAGCGCATCGAGGACGCGCAAGGCGTGCG
>CAYZVI010000405.1:0-1037 GCA_964481695.1 uncultured Hydromonas sp.
CAAGTCGGCTACTGGCTGTGGGAACCGGCCACACAAATGGTGATTCACACCCTGAACATCCCGCGTGGTCAAATCGCCATGGCGGGTGGTACGGTAGCACCCAATGCCAAAGAGTTTGAACTGGTGGCACGCCAAGACGATCCGTGCTTTGGCATCAGCTCCGCACCATTTTTGGAGCACGCATTCAAAACCGTGGAGTTTCGCATCAAAGTATTTTTCAACGACGATGGTACTTGGGGCTATGACGAAGACACCGTGATGCTGATTCAGGGGCAGAGCGAGCCATTCCACCACACCGATCGAAATATTCTGCGCAAAGTGGCTGAACCAACCCCGAATCCATTGGCATTGGCCGCACAAAGCAGCGGCGACTCGATTTAATTTAACAAGGAACAACATGACTCAAAACATCCCCGCCTGTCCTGTCTGCGGCATGGAAAACACCTACTCCGACGGCGAACAATACATTTGTCCTGACTGTACGCATGAGTGGCCACTCACTTCCGATACGAGTACCAATGACGAAACACCACTCGTGGTCAAAGATGCCAACGGTCAGATTTTGCAAGATGGCGACACCGTGACCGTGATCAAAGACCTAAAAGTCAAAGGTTCGTCCTTGGTGGTCAAAGTCGGCACCAAAGTCAAAAACATCCGTCTGGTGGATGGTGACCATGACATTGATTGTAAAATCGATGGTGTCGGACAAATGGGCTTGAAATCTCAGTTTGTGAAAAAAGCCTGACTCACATCCTACTCATACAAACAACGGCTGCCTCGTTAATTGAAGCAGCCGTTTTTAATCGAAAAGTAAGTCATCACACTCATTAGACTCACTCGCGTCGATTACCCGACCAGACATTCTCCGCGCCCCAATCCAGCGTAGACCACCAGATCGAACGATTCACCCAAACATTATCCTGAACCATATTGCGGTTGGCAAAGTCACCATCGTTCACGCTGCTGCCCAGCAAAAACCCCGCATCCGCCGAACAATACGAACGCCAGCCCAGCCAACCTTCGCGCGAACCGAGCCA
>CAYZVI010000406.1:0-1032 GCA_964481695.1 uncultured Hydromonas sp.
GGACTTGTGTTGATTCTACTTTTAGATGCCGCCCTTTTAGGGGGTATTACCCACTCAGCTTCGATGATTTTGGTATCGTAAGTAATGTTTTTGTACTTATTGTACAGACTGCCCCAATTAACCAAGCGCATAAATGCGACTCTTTTTACAGTGAACGTGGCTTCTATCCAAGAAATTACATCTTTGAAGTACCGCCACAATGCACTTGCGTTCGGGTCGTTTTGGTGTATGCCCATGTAACCTTCTATTTGCCCATCAGAAATCCAATCAATCGCCGTTTCCAAATATTCTTGTCGATTTGGTTTGCCAGTGAGGTAATCGCTGCCAATTTTTGAGGCGACACAACCGTTTTTGCTGAAATGCTTTTTCGCATCAGTCACCCAAGTACCTACATATACTGCGTTACGAAGTTCTTGATCGGTCAGTTTTTCGCCTGCAATATTGATGGTTTTAAACCATTTCAGTTTTTCGCTTTCCGAACCGCTACATACATACACCATTAATTTGTAATTCAGAATTTGTTCCCTTTCGTCATCATGAAGATTATGAAAGTACCTGAACATGTACGAAAAATCACCATTCACATACTGACAGATTGAAATAGTGCGTTGTTGACCATCAATGATTTCATAAGTCTCATCATCACGCACAGCCCAGTACATCACATTGAGCGGATAACCTTGCAATATGGTCTCTATCACAGCGTCACGCTGTTTGTCCTTATAAATAAATTCTCGCTGATAGGGAGGGCGAACATCTAAATTGCCACTAAACGCAATAACGCCATTGTCTTCATTGTCTTGATAATCTTTGGTTAGTTCACGGACGGTAATTTCTTTTAGTTCGATTTTCATACATTTTTGTTCCTTATAAAAACTCTTGCATATACGTTTTTCCCATTAAGCAATGGGCGTGCATCTTTTTCACCCAAGAAAGGAATACCAACAATATTGCCATCATATCCAGCAGATGCCGCCATGGTAATACCCCCTAAAAAAGCCAGCACCTAAAAGTAGAACCCTTTAAACTAAC
>CAYZVI010000407.1:0-1031 GCA_964481695.1 uncultured Hydromonas sp.
TCAAGACGTTATAGCCCTTCATACGCAATTGGCGCGTCATCACGTCATTGATCGTGTAGTTGCGCACGTGCCCCATGTGCAATTTGCCCGACGGGTACGGCAGCATCGAGCAGGCGTAGAACTTCGGTTTGTCCGATTGCTCGTTCACGCGGTAGGCGTCGGCGGCGTTCCACGCGGCTTGTACGGCGGATTCAATGGCGGTAGGGTGATAATGATTCGGATTGCTGGTGCTCATAATGGATGTGAATGCTAAAAATCGGGGTTTTATAAATAAAAGAACTCGCTATAATCGTCAGCGAAAACGAGCGCACTGGGGTCAAAAACCTGCGCTCCAATCAAGTTTGCTATTATAAACCGCTATTGGCAGGCTGTCGCCTGTTTGCGCGGTAAATACTGGAAAAAGCAGAGAAACTACGAAAGGCAGGGAAAAATGCAGGGCTATCATCGCTGGAGTGCGCGATTATTCGGTTTCCTATCGCTATGGAGCGTGACCATATCGCTGCATGCGCAAACGCCAGAGATGATATTGGCCAAAATTCTACCCGATGACGTTGATGTGCGCGAATACTGGGTGAGTGAAAAATACGACGGCGTACGCGGCTACTGGGATGGTCAACAGCGTCAAATGCGCTCGCGCAATGGCACAATCATCGCGCTGCCAAGGGATTTTGCCGCGCAACTGCCCAACATCTCACTTGATGGCGAACTCTGGATCGGGCGCGGCCAATTTGAGCGTGTGGTCAGCGTTGTGCGCGATGCAAAGCCCGATGATAGCGCGTGGAAAAAGGTCAAATATATGGTGTTTGAGTTGCCCGATCCGCAGAACCAATACGGTGATTTTACCCAGCGCATCACGCAGATCGAGAGAATCACGCAGCATCTCAATGCACCGAACATCCAAGCGGTCAAACAATGGCGCGTGCGTGACCGAGCTGAGCTGTTGCGCCAACTCGATGCCATCACCCAAGTGGGCGGTGAAGGGCTGATGCTGCATCTGGCCAGCGCACCGTACCAAACCGGCCGCAGCGACG
>CAYZVI010000408.1:0-1030 GCA_964481695.1 uncultured Hydromonas sp.
CGGTAGGTGGTGATGCCTTTCAGGCCGGCTTTCCACGCGGACATGTAGAGATTTTCAAAATCGGCAAATGGGTAATCGGCAGGCACATTGACGGTTTTGGAAATCGCCGTGTCGATGTAGGAGCCGACGGCGGTACACATCAGCATGTGGTCGTTCGCGCTCATGTCCAATGCGGAGACGAAATAGTCGGGTAGCTGTTTTACATCGTAGCCGAGCGAGCGGTACAGGCGGTAGGCGTGATCCTCGACCAAATATTCTTTTTGCGTACCGTCCGGCATGCGTTTTTTGCGCGTGTAGTACCAGCTAAACGGCGGCTCAATGCCGTTGGACGCATTATCGGCAAATGCCAGTGAAATCGTGCCGGTCGGCGCGATCGACAGCAAGTGTGAATTGCGAATGCCATGTTTGCGGATACGCTCTTTTGTAGATTCTGGCAGGCGGCTGGCGCAGTGGGGTTCGGCTAAATATTTATCCGCGTCAAACAAAGGGAACGGCTCTTTTTCGATTGCCAAATCCACGGAGGCTTCGTAAGCTGCATTGCGCATGGCTTCGGCAATGCGCGCGGCCATCGCGCGGCCTTCATCCGAATTGTATTTGAGCTTGAGCATGATCAGCGCGTCGCCCAAGCCGGTGAAGCCCAGACCGACGCGACGTTTGGCTTGCGCCTCGCGGTGCTGTTCTTCCAGCGGCCAAACGGTCAAGTCCAACACATTGTCCAGCATGCGAATGGACAGCGCGGTGACCTGTGCGAATGCGTCAAAATCAAACGAGGGCTGCTCGCCAAATGGGTTACGCACGAAGGCGCACAGATTGATTGAGCCGAGGTCACAGCAGCCGTAATCGGGTAACGGCTGCTCGCCGCATGGATTGGTGGACTCAATCACTTCGCAGTACGACAGATTGTTGTCCCGATTGATTTTGCTCATGAACAGCACGCCCGGCTCGGCATGATCGTAGGTCGATTCCATGATCTGTTGCCACAGCTCGCGCGCGCGGATTTTGCGATAGACCCATTTGCCATCGGCGCGCT
>CAYZVI010000409.1:0-1025 GCA_964481695.1 uncultured Hydromonas sp.
CTCAGGCCCCTCGTTTGCACAAGAAGTCGCCAACAAACTCCCCTGCGCACTGGTGCTGGCCTCATCGTTCGACGCTTTGGATTTAGGCTTCGTGCAAAAACTCTCCAATCCCTATCTGCGCATCTACCACAGCAGCGACGTGATCGGCGTGGAGCTGGGCGGCGCGCATAAAAACGTACTGGCGATTGCCGCAGGGATCAGTGATGGTTTGAAACTCGGCATGAATGCGCGCGCTGCACTGCTCACGCGCGGTATTGCCGAAATGCGCCGCTTTGCCAACGCACTCGGCGCGAATCCCGATACCATTTCCGGCTTGACCGGCGTCGGTGATTTAATTTTGACGGCGACCGGCGATCTGTCGCGCAACCGCACCGTCGGCCTGCAATTGGCGCAAGGCAAAGCACTGGACGACATCTCCGCCAGCCTCGGTCATGTGGCCGAAGGCGCACTGTGCGCACACGCCATGCTCGCATTGGCGCAGGAGCACAGCGTCCGCGCGCCGATTACGCAAGGCGTCTGCGCGATTTTAGACGGCGTCACGCCGCACAAAGTGATTGAGCAGCTGTTGGTGCGTGAAGCTATCAGCGAACACTAAATTTAATTTTTCTTCGGCACCTGCGCCATCACATACTCACTGATCGCCGTGATCGACAGCGATGGATTCACGCCCGGATTGGCCGAAATTATTGAGCCGTCGCACACATACGCATTCGTGTAGCCAAACACCCGCCCCTGCGCGTCGACCACGCCCTGCGACGCATCCGCGCCCATCACCGCACCGCCAAGCACATGCGCGGTCGAAGCGGTATTCAAAAGCTGCTCGGTGAACAGCGTATAAGCCTTGCCATCCATTTGCTCCGCGTATAATTTCGCCAGCTCCTCCGCACGTGGAATATACGCCTGCGGCCGTTCGCCGACATCCAGCTCGGTTTTCAGAAAGCCAAAGCGATTGAGTTTGAACTGCAAGGTTGAATCCAAATGCTGCATGAACAGCATCACTTGGCTTTGCTTCGCCCAGTCTTTGG
>CAYZVI010000410.1:0-1024 GCA_964481695.1 uncultured Hydromonas sp.
CTCCAAGAGCTGATAAGCAGAGTTGGTGAGCTAAAGGGAAAGATCAACAAACACAAAAGTCAGATAGAGAAATCCATTGTTGAAAATCAAAATAGTATCAATGGGTTTTTGAAATCCGCCGGATATAAGTACAGCGTAGTTATCAAGGCGGAAGTGGATTCTTACAAGATGAAACTTGTCCACAGAGATTTCAACGAGCATATCGAATCAGCAGCTCAGCACTTGAGCTACGGCGAGAAGAATGCTTTTGCACTTGTCTTATTCATGCATCAAGTTCTAAGCGAGAATCCCGATCTTGCTGTTCTGGACGATCCGGTGTCAAGTTTTGATAAAACAAAAAAGTTCGCAATTTTGAACGAGCTTTTTCGAGGGAAAACAAGTTTGCGCAATACTACGGTTCTAATGCTTACCCATGATATTGAACCGGCAATTGATGTTATTCGTAGTTTGAAAGGGAGATTTCAAGCCGCCAAACCATCAGCTTATTTCTTGGCATCTAATGGGGGAAGTATTAAAGAGTTAGAGAAAAAAGCTACAGATATTCAGACCTTTGCTCAAATATGTTTTGAAAATATAAACAGTCTTTCTGACGAGGTGATTAAGTGCATTTATCTTCGGCGTCATTTTGAGATACTTAATGACATTGGGGTTGAATATAACTATCTTGCAAATCTCTTGCATGCAAGGCCGGTGGCGATTTTCAAGACTGTCTCAGGGGATACTCCGATGACATCAGAGGAAATTAATGCAGCAGTTTCTGGAATAAGGGCGTTAATTCCAGATTTTGACTACTCTGCTGTTCTGACTATCATTAATAACAAATCGGAAATGAAGCGTAGATTTCAAGAGGCTACTGTTGGCTACGATAAATTGCAACTCTTCAGAATATACAATGAGGTACACCATCCTGTTTATGATGGTGATGATGTTTTACAGAAGTTTGTGAACGAGTCATTTCATATTGAGAATGAGTATGTGATGCAACTCAACCCACACAAGTTCGACAATGTTCCAGAATATATTA
>CAYZVI010000411.1:0-1023 GCA_964481695.1 uncultured Hydromonas sp.
ATTGTAACAGTATTGAAAGTACGTCAATTACGATAGTTAAAGAAACCTTAAATATTAAGTATGGTTCCAATGGTCTAGGTAAAAGTACAATAGCTCGCGCAATTATCGCTGCAGTGGCAAATGATGGTTCTCTCCAGAATCTAAAGCCCTTTAAATATCGAGGTATTGCTGATCAATTTGAGCCTGTAGTGCGTGGAGTCGAAAATATTGGGTCAGTTTTAGTTTTTGATGACTCCTACGTTTCTCAGTTTGCCTTTCAGCGCGATGAGGTACTTAAAAATAGTTTTGATATTTTCATTAAAACCGAAACGTTTAAGGTTGCAATGCAGGAAATTGAGGGACTTCTTGCTGGTATCAAGTCCGCTTTTGATGGCAATGTGATTCTCGCTAGTACCATCGCAGACTTGAAAGAAGTTCGCGATGCCTTCGGTGTTACCAAGTCTGGTGCCCTTTCTAAATCAAGCAAGGGATACAAGGCCTTTGGCTCAGGTAATAAGATTGAAAACATTCCGCCTCAGCTCAAGCCCTTTGAAGCATTTCTCAAAAGTGAGCAGCCTGCTAGTTGGATCTCGTGGCAGGCAAAAGGCAACTCATTTCTGGAGTTGTCTGATAATTGCCCATATTGTGCATCAGATCTACATGATCAAGAAAAAAAGGAAACAGCTAAGCAGGTCGCTAAAGAATATGACTCTAAGGCTGTTGAGCATTTAAATGCTCTCCAAGCAATAATTAATAGGCTTGGAAAATATTTTGAGCATTCGTGTTGTGAGAAATTGGAGAAAATAACAAAATCGAAGATCGGACTTTCACTCGAAGAGACAAATTTCTTGAGCAATCTTCGAGGAGATGTTGAAACACTTATAACTAAACTAGAACGTCTTCGGTCAATATCTTTTTTTGCTCTTCGTGATGTAGATAAAATCGAAGATGAAATTGCAAAATTAAAGATTGACTTAAGCTTGCTTGCAAAACTTAATTCTGCAGATACAAAGGCTGTGGTTGACCCCGTAAATGAAAAGCTCC
>CAYZVI010000412.1:0-1016 GCA_964481695.1 uncultured Hydromonas sp.
GCGAAGCTGGCCGAGGCGTTGGTCGCCAAGGTGGTTTCGTCCACGGTCAGGGTCGCGGCTGCGGTGCCGCTCGCGGTCACGGTCGGTGCGTCGTCGGTGAAGACGAAGCCGGCGCCGAGGGTGACGGTTTGGCTGGCGCTGTCACCGTCTTTGTCGGTGGCGGTCGCGGTCAGGCTGATGCTGTTGGCGGCCAAGGCGGCGGTGTCGTTGGCATTGCTGCCATCGCTATGTTGGACCGCACGCGCTTGATCCAAGGTGACCACGCCACTCGCGCTCACGCTGATGGTGAACACGGTCGCGCCGCTGGTCGCGGTTTTACCGACGATGTTGCCGGAGGCGTCCACGCTCATGGTCACGGCTTCGCCGGTGGCGGTGTCCACCAGGCCGCTGGCGGCGGTCACGACTTTAAGTGCGTACGCGGTGCTGCCCGCGCCGTCGGCACCGTAGTTGACGCTGAAGACGTTGGCGAAGCTGGCCGAGGCGTTGGTCGCCAAGGTGGTTTCGTCTACGGTCAGGGTTGCCGCGGCCGTGCCGCTGGCGGTCACGGTCGGTGCGTCGTCGGTGAAGACGAAGCCGGCGCCCAGGTTCACGGTTTGTGAGGCTTTGTCACCGTCTTTGTCGGTGGCGGTCGCGGTCAGGCTGATGCTGTTGGCGGCCAAGGCGACGGTGTCGTTGGCATTGCTGCCATCGGCATGTACCACGGCGCGCACTTGATCCAAGGTCACGACGCCGGCGCTGCTCACGCTGATGGTGAACACGGTGTCGCCATTGGTGTTTTTACCCACGACGTTGCCGGAAGCGTCCACGCTCATGCTCACGGCTTGACCGGTGGCGGTGTCCACCAGGCCGCTGGCGGCGTTCACGACTTTGAGTGCGTAGGCGGTGCTGCCCGCGCCGTCGGCACCGTAGTTGACGGTGAAGACGTTGGCGAAGCTGGCCGAGGCGTTGGTCGCCAAGTCGCTTTCGTCTACGGTCAGGGTTGCCGCGGCCGTGCCGCTGGCGGTCACGGTCGGTGC
>CAYZVI010000413.1:0-1013 GCA_964481695.1 uncultured Hydromonas sp.
CACGACCCAACGATAAGGAGAATTAAATGGCTGGTTACAAACGTGTATTACTGAAACTCTCTGGCGAGGCATTGATGGGCGATGATGCTTTCGGCATTAACCGTGCTACGATTGAGCGCATGGTTGCAGAGATTAAAGAAGTGGTAGATACGGGTGTAGAGATGGCAGTCGTAATCGGTGGGGGCAATATTTTCCGTGGTATGGCGGGCGGTGCGGCCGGCATGGATCGCGCAACAGCGGATTATATGGGAATGTTGGCGACCATTATGAATGCGTTGGCACTGCAAGATGCGATGAAACATGCAGGCTTAGAAGCACGAGTCCAATCTGCCTTGCGTATTGACCAAGTGGTCGAGCCATACATTCGTCCGCGTGCGATGCGTCATTTAAGCGAAGGTAAAATTGTGATTTTTGCAGCGGGTACGGGTAACCCGTTTTTTACAACCGATACCGCAGCCGCCTTGCGTGGCGTGGAAATTGGCGCGGAAGTGGTGTTGAAAGCCACCAAAGTCGATGGTATTTATACTGCCGATCCGAAAAAAGATCCGAATGCCACGCGCTACAGCGATATTTCATTTGACGAGGCGATTAGCAAAAATCTGGGCGTGATGGATGCCACCGCCTTTGCCTTGTGCCGCGATCAAAAAATGCCGATTAAAGTGTTTTCGATTTTTAAAGAGGGTGCGCTCAAGCGCATCGTTCAGGGCGATGATGAGGGAACGTTGGTGCATGTGTAAATCCTATTTATTGTGCGAGCAGATAAACAGCTTAGTTTTGAACCAAGTAACGATGGATTCACACCTCTTTTCCTCAAACCAGTAATCAGAATTAAATAAGGGACAAATTAATTTGTCCCTTATTTTTTGTTTAACTGTTTATGGATAAAGTCATAGGGGAAATGTATAATTACGCTTTCCAATGAGGTGATTAAAAATGACAAAATATGTGTTTGTAACGGGTGGCGTGGTATCGTCTTTGGGTAAGGGGATTGCCGCGGCATCGTTGGCAACTTT
>CAYZVI010000414.1:0-1012 GCA_964481695.1 uncultured Hydromonas sp.
GATTGCGACTGGGTGGATGGTTATATGACCGCCAGCGTCAAACCTAAATCTACCGCGGGTTTGTTTGAGTGGGCGGATCGCATGGCGGCGGTTTATGATTATCCGCATTTACACAAAATCCAACCAAACGAAATGCCCGATTGGGTCGCGTCCAAACGTTACCACGCAGGTGTTTTGGACAAAAATTCGGCGCATCTACATCCGCTCAAATATGCTTTGGGTGTGGCGAAAGCGGCACTGGATGCGGGCGTGCGCATTTATGAAAACAGCATGGTCACGGATATTGCCTACACCGATCCGGCGGAGGTGAAAACCGCGCAGGGACAGGTGACGGCGAAGTTTGTGATTCTGGCGGGTAATGTGTACATTGATGAACTCGCGCCAAAAATCGCCAAACGCATCATGCCGGTCGGCACCTATATCATTGCGACCGAGCGTTTGCCGAAGGAAACAGCGGACAGCTTGATCAAAAACCGCATTGCGGTGTGTGATAATAATTTTGTACTCGATTATTTTCGCGTGACTCGCGATGATCGCATGCTGTTTGGCGGGCGCGTCAGTTACTCGGGCATCACGCCGCCAAACCTGCCGGTGGCGATGCGCAAAACCATGCTGCGCGCATTCCCGCAGCTCGAATCGGCCAAAGTCGAATACTGCTGGGGCGGTTTTGTCGATGTGACCATGAATCGTGCGCCGGATTTTGGCCGTTTGGCCCATCACGTTTACTATCTACAAGGTTTCTCGGGGCATGGTCTGATTTTGACCGGTATCGCAGGCAAAATGGCGGCGGAAGCGGTGCGCGGACAGGCGGAACGCTTTGATTTGTTTGCTAAAATCAAGCATCTGCCATTCCCAGGGGGGCGGTATCTGCGTACACCGGCGCAGGTTTTGGGGATGGCGTATTATCGTTTGAAAGATTATTGGTAATTGTTCGTAGATACAAGATATTGGCTTATGTGTAAAAGTTAAAATTTAATCTGACACTTTGATTAAAATAGATTAAAAGTAAGGA
>CAYZVI010000415.1:0-1009 GCA_964481695.1 uncultured Hydromonas sp.
ACTTCGGTAACGCACCAATAGAAGCTGCATGTGTCCACGCTTATCGGAATGTTAGTATTAAAGCGCTCTTGCAAGGGTTCTTGCGGGAGAGGCTAAGCGGTAGTATGAACGAACGACATAAAGTTGGGCGTTTATCGGGGGATTAGCTCAGCTGGGAGAGCACCTGCTTTGCAAGCAGGGGGTCGTCGGTTCGATCCCGTCATCCTCCACCAAAAATCGGAAGATGGACGGGTCTTTAGCTCAGTTGGTTAGAGCACTGTGTTGATAACGCAGGGGTCGATGGTTCGAGTCCATCAAGACCCACCACCATAAGCCATGCGATGAAATGTTAATTATCAGCATCCTGTGTTGATAATTAACCTTTTACGAAAGGTTGCGCCAAAAATGGCGTCGGCTGTTTCTTTAAAAA
Organism: uncultured Hydromonas sp.; assembly: GCA_964481695.1. GTDB lineage: Bacteria > Pseudomonadota > Gammaproteobacteria > Burkholderiales > Burkholderiaceae > CTSOIL-112. Next base: position 410 of record CAYZVI010000415.1, read on the forward strand.
TTAGAAACCTGAGATCATTAATCATTAAGAACTTTAGAAATAAAGCAGACGGATGATTAATGTGAAGCAAATTTAACAGTGAGAATTGTTATCGAGAGTTTATATAATATGTCGATAGAATAATCACGGGTTAGATTGCATCAATTAAGTAGTTCTCAAGAACAAGTAGTATTTAAGAATACGACTAAACTTGAAATTACGGCAAACAAACCGAGTACTGTTCTCATGTAAAAACAGTACTCACATTAGTAAATTGTCTTATAACCGGAGTCAATAGTGTTATAAGGTCAAGTGACTAAGTGCATGTGGTGGATGCCTTGGCGATTACAGGCGATGAAAGACGTGAAAGCCTGCGAAAAGCTGCGGGGAGGTGGCAAATGACCTTTGATCCGCAGATATCTGAATGGGGAAACCCGGCCCGCAAGGGTCACTGCTGACTGAATACATAGGTCAGTGGAGCGAACCTGGAGAACTGAAACATCTAAGTACCCAGAGGAAAAGAAATCAACCGAGATTCCCAAAGTAGTGGCGAGCGAAATGGGAACAGCCGTGATGTGATAACAATTGCGTTAGTAGAATGGAATGGAAAGTCCAGCTATA
>CAYZVI010000416.1:0-1009 GCA_964481695.1 uncultured Hydromonas sp.
ACGCCACGAATCACTTGATCATCATCACCCGGCTGGCGATAGTTACCCATCCACTCCATCAGGTTTTCACTTGAGTCAAAATGCTCGGCCACATCCTGAGCCATATAGCCCACATCAGCGTTTTCTGCCCATTTAACCGTACCGCTATCTGCTTCCAGCTCACCTTGTAAAATACGCAGCAACGTGGTTTTACCCACACCATTACCACCGATGATGGCGATTTTCTCACCCGCTTCTACCATAGCCGAATATTTGCTGATAATCGGACGATCAAAAGTTTTGCTGATTTGCTCTACTTCCAAAGCCAAGCGATGTAACACCTTGTTTTGCTCAAAGCGAATAAATGGATTCTGACGTGACGATGGTTTCACTTCCACCGTGTCGGCCTTGATTTTTTGAATCATCTTTTGGCGCGATGTCGCTTGAGACGCTTTTGACTTATTGGCCGAGAAACGCGCCACGAACTCTTGCAACTCTGCAATGCGCTCTTTCGCCTTCGTATTGGCCGCCATCTGACGCGCACGCGCCTCAGCCGAAGCCAACGTATAATCATCATAATTACCCGGATATACCGTCAATGTACCGTAGTCCATATCGGCCATGTGCGTACACACCGCATTCAAAAAATGTCGGTCATGCGAAATGATGATCATGGTTGAATCACGATCATTGAGTACACCTTCGAGCCAGCGAATGGTGTCGATGTCCAAGTTATTGGTCGGCTCGTCCAACAACAATACATCCGGATTGGAGAACAAAGCCTGTGCCAATAGCACACGCACTTTTAAACCCGGCGCAACCGCGCTCATCAAACCTTGATGAAACTCCTGCGGCAACCCCACACCCAGCAACAACTCGCCCGCACGCGCTTCAGCCGTATAACCATCGTACTGCGCAAATACCGCTTCCAACTCCGCCGCGTGCATGTAGTCATCTTCGGTCGCTTCCAAATTAGCATAAATCGCATCGCGCTCGGTCATCGCCTGCCACATCTCGGTGTGCCCCATCA
>CAYZVI010000417.1:0-1006 GCA_964481695.1 uncultured Hydromonas sp.
GAAACCGATGATCGTGGCCGTGTGAAGCTCTCGATGAAAGCGTTGTTGGAAAAACCAGCGCGTGAGCCGCGTGACACCGCTGCTGTAACACCGGCAGTAGCGGCTGAAGAGGCCGCCGTTGCGCCAAGCAACGAGATGAAAAACGAAGGTTTTGCATAATTCGTTGATGCACCCAAAACCTGTATTAAAAAAACCGCCGTTCTCTGTTTGAGAGCGGCGGTTTTTTATGGTGAATTATCAGCAATCGTCTGCTCGGTCAGATAATGCTTAGCCAAGATGCGCTATTAATTCACTGTTTCCTTGCTGGTCACTGTGGCAAAGGTATTCATGTTTTGTATACCTGTCCATGCAAATTGACTGAGATGTTGTACCAATGTCTCCAATTCAAATACGCTCGTACCCCAGACGATGGAGACCGCTTTGGGATTAGCAAGCAGCGGCAATATGCAGGGCGCGAGCACGCTCAGTACGATATGGGGTAATTTCGGGTCATCCTCACTCAATCCGGTGATCTGGCTGAAAATTTGCCGCACAACATGTACTTTAGGGACAGCTTGTTGTACAAATACTTCAAAAAACATTTCACTGGTTGCAATGACTTCACGCACATAAAAGCGAATATGCCAGTTCTGATTGCCCAATTGACTCAGAATCGCTCGAATAATCAACTCCAGTTTTTTTTGTGCAGGCACAGATATTTGTGCCAACTGATTGAGAACATCCAAATTGGCCAAATGCTGATGAACCTCCAACAAAGTAGCGCGGTACAGGCCTTCGCGACTGCCGAAGTGATAATTGACGGCGGCCATGTTGACCTTGGCCTGTTCGCAAATCATTTTGCTGGTTACGCTTTCGAAGCCATGATCGGCAAACAACTGACCGGCCACATTGAGGATGCGCGCACGTGTGTCGTCGCCATCGGAACGGGGGTTGCGGGAGCGTGTATGTGACGTTTTGAGTTTGGGCATAGTGATTTATTTTGATGTGTTTTTCGTATCATATCATG
>CAYZVI010000418.1:0-1006 GCA_964481695.1 uncultured Hydromonas sp.
CGAAAGCGAAGAACCGACGTTGCGAAAAATAATCGAAGAAATTATTGATTTACTGTAACTACACAGGCATCATATTCTGATAAAATTTTACTTGATTTTAGTCAAGAAACACGAGTATAAAAATGTTCTATGGAAACACCTGTCATTGTCGTCTCTACCATTGAAGATCTGCCGCAAGCCCTTCGGATGATCGAAGACCTGTTGGGGGGGATCGAGCAACTCCAGGCTCGGATTGAAGCACTTGAAGCCGAAAATATGCGTCTTCGGGATCAACTCCATCTGGATAGCTCCAATAGCAGCTTGCCCCCCTCATCAGATAAGGGGAGAGGGGGGCGCGCGACCCGGAGCCTGCGGACGCCGAGCGGGCGGAAACCCGGCGGGCAAAAGGGGCATCCCGGAACGACCCTGACACCGGTCGTGCAGCCCGACCACATCATCATCCATCCGGCGTCCCGCTGTGGCGGGTGTGGCGCTGACCTGTCGGCGACGCCCGTGACCCGTCTGGAAAAACGCCAGGTGTTTGAATTGCCCTCGTTGCGGCTTGAGGTGACGGAACACCAGACGGAGATGAAACACTGTCCGTTCTGCGCCCAGGAGAGCCAGGGAGCGTTTCCGGCGGAGGTGTCGCAGCCGGTACAATATGGGGCGCGCATGAAAGGCCTGTTGGTCTATCTCAATCACGGCCAACTCTTGCCGTATGACCGGACGACGGCATTGATCGAGGACCTCATTGGTCAGCCCGTGAGTCAGGGGACGCTGTTGACGGCCACGCAGGCATGCGCGGCGCAATTAGTCGAGAGCGAAACCGTGATGAAACAGGCGTTGCGCCAGGCACCTGTCGTGCATGTGGATGAAACCGGCCTGTATGAGAATGGTCGGCGTATTTGGCTGCATAGCGCCTCGACCCAGGACATGACCTTTTATTTCCCTCATGAAAAACGCGGTCATGCCGCGATGCAGGCTGCGGAGGTGCTCCCCGCATTTCAGGGGATTGCCGTGCATGATC
>CAYZVI010000419.1:0-1005 GCA_964481695.1 uncultured Hydromonas sp.
ATGCAAAAAAACCGCTACCTAGAGTTCTTGAAAAACTCACTGATCGACCAGCAAGCGGACTACATGACAGGCACGGGCAAGGTTCACGCGTTGGATGACTTCACGGACACTAGCATTCTGGACATGGACAAGCTACGCGAATCCGGCGAAATCAAGCGTAACGGCATTGGTTTTGGTGCAGACATTCGCCCTGTGACGGCTTACAGCACGCAACATAATCGGCAGACAATGGCAGATTTTGAAGCTGCTAGGGCACAATCTAAGCCATTCGGTTTTACAAGTGCTGGTAGTGCGTACTCGCAGCAATCTACTAAACCTAAACCAGCCGCGCAATTATATGCTGGATTATCGGCATTGGCATTGCTGGATAAAAAACAATTGGCAAAAAGCCAGCCTTACGGTGCAGTGGTTGAATGTCCCACTTGTGGTACACGATTCACCAAGACCAATGTTGGACAAATCTTCTGTTGCAAAGAGCACAAGGGGGTATTTAACAAAATGCTGCAAGAGGCTAGTTAGAATCCCCAACCAAGCCTAGTTAAGTCGAGACGAATGCTGAAGGCAAGGCGCAAGCGGAATTTCCGGCGTTCATGAGCGAAGCGAATAGCCGGAGAAATGACGCAAGCCGAAGCCGATAGCATGAAGTCAAAGCCGCAGGCGCGGCGAAGGTCGTTCTATCAAATCAAAGTATGTGGGTGAAGAAGCTGGAATATTCCGGCTTCTTGCGTTTCTGCCTATCGGGGTTGCATCCGCTTTCATCCGCAAATATCCGCTTTCATCCGCTTGTTACCCTCATTAATGAGGGTGACAGCCCACTTGCATTTGGGTGGAACTCACTTCCATTCGGGGTAAATCACTTGTATTTGTGCAGCGTGGTTTCTTGAGCGAGTCAAGGGCGGCGCAAGCCGTGCATTTCACCCTTGACGCGCACTATCCTGAATAGACTATCGTTCAGGGTGAGGAGCTACCGCACCGCAACCCTGACTAGCCTAGCGGCAATGAGCG
>CAYZVI010000420.1:0-1003 GCA_964481695.1 uncultured Hydromonas sp.
CGAATAGGTAAACTATTGTGGATGTGCCATTTTTGGTAGTGTGTCGTTGCCGCATCGCTGATTAATTGCCCCAGTCGTTTTGCGAGTGATAGCGTTTGTTCCGGCGTTGCGATGTCGGCGTAATTGAGTGCGAATAAGTATTTGGCCAGAATGTTGGGGTCATTTGGATTGAGCGATAACGCCCGTTCATATAGTTCAATAGCTTCTTTGCGCTTACCAATATCTTTATAAACCTTGGCTAAATTACCCAAGCCCTCTATATCCTTAGGCTGCAAGCGAAGCGCTTGCTCCATGTGCTGGGCTGCCGGTATCCATTCATTCAGTTGCTCATGACATGCGCCAAGCAGTTTGTAACCAAAATAATGCTTGGGATATTTTTGAATAAACTGCTCGCAATCCTTAATGCATTCTTGAAATTGTCCCGCATTAAAAGGAGAGACCAAAGCCAACATCTCCTCCATGCTGGGCTGAGCTTGCGCAGGTATCTTTGAGGCTTTGATGGTAACGGATTGGGCGGCAGTTTGCGACATGATGGTTTAGATGGTCATTGAAAATAAACGGGTTTCTGGCTGTTTTTGCCAAAGTCGCAGATCAAATGCCATAGCAATGTTGCGAATAAATGGTCGGCCGGTTTCTAACACGGTTAAACCATCGCTATGGATTTGCAATAGCCCATCGTCCTGCATGGATTGCAGGCGTTCGAGTATTACCGGTAGTTCGGGGAGCTGCATTTCTGGCTGATCCCAGCGAGTATGCATGCGGCACATGATGTTGAGGATGTGTTGACGCACGATGAGATCGGTTGGGGTCAGAATGTGCCCACGAATCAGCGGCCATTCACCTTTTTCAATGCGCGCGTTGTAGTCCTCTAATTTTTTTTCGTTCTGAGCAAAGGCATACCAGGTGTCGGAAATTGACGATACGCCAAGACTGATCATCAGTCGGGTGTTGGTTTCGGTGTAGCCCATAAAGTTGCGGTGTAGGCGGCCCTCTTTCATCGCAT
>CAYZVI010000421.1:0-1002 GCA_964481695.1 uncultured Hydromonas sp.
TTTATCGAACAGCCAGCGCTGCAAAGCTATGATGATATTGATCAGCGTATGCGTAGTGGGGATATTTCCTTGGCGATAGAAATTCCGCCAAATTTTGCTCGTGATGTTGCTCGTGGTGAACAGGTGCAAGTCGCTGCGTGGATTGATGGTGCGATGCCACAGCGTGCAGAAACTGTGCAAGGTTATGTGCAGGGGATTCACACGTATTGGCTGATGCAAAAAGCATTGGAACAAAGTGGTTATAAAACATCTAGTACTGTGAGTGTTGAAACTCGTTACCGCTATAACCCAGATATTAAAAGTTTACCTGCGATGACCCCCGCAGTATTGCCTTTATTATTACTGTTGATTCCTGCCATGTTGACTGCTTTATCTGTGGTGCGAGAAAAAGAATTAGGTTCGATTGTGAATTTGTATGTCACACCAGTGACGCGGACAGAATTTTTAATTGGTAAACAGATTCCATATATCTTGTTGGCAATGTTGAACTATTTCCTTATGTGTTTGGTCATGGTTACTTTATTTGATGTACCTGTAAAAGGTAGCTTCTTTGCTCTGACCTTAGCTTCTTTTTTGTTTGTAATTTTTGCCACAGGTATGGGCCTATTGGCATCTACTATTACCAAAAGCCAGATTGCTTCAATGTTTTTAGTCATGATTGGGACTTTGATACCAGTTATGCAGTTTGCTGGAATTATCAATCCTGTATCGTCTTTGGATGGGTTTGGACGCTGGTTTGGGGAAATTTATCCGGCAACGCATATGGTCAATATCAGTCGTGGAATTTTTAATAAAGGTTTGGGCTTTGATGATTTGAAACAGGCCATTTGGATCATGGCCATGGCTGTTCCGGTAGTAATGTTTGCTGCTATTGCCTTGCTGAAGAAACAGGAGCAATAAGATGTTCACAAAATTACAGAATATCTACCAGCTCGGCTGTAAAGAGCTTTGGAGTCTCTGGCGCGATCCAATCATGTTGGTGTTAATTATTTACACCTTTAC